>JANOLA010000334.1:0-2383 GCA_031419535.1 Burkholderiales bacterium
TCAGGCCCGTCACGCCATCCATGCCGTTGGGCAGGCGCTGACCGTGCCAGTGAATGCTGGTCAGCTCGCCCAGACGGTTGGTGACGAAGATGCGCACGCGGTCGCCTTCCACGACCTCGATCGTCGGCCCCGGGCTTTGGCCGTTGTAGCCCCACAGGTGCGCCTTGAAGCCGGGTGTCATCTCGCGCACCACGGGTTCGGCGACGAGGTGAAACTCCTTGACGCCGTTGTTCATGCGCCAGGGCAACGTCCAGCCGTTCAGCGTGACCACCGGGTGGTAGGGCCGGCCGGTGTTCGGCATGAGCGGCGGCATGGTGTCGGGTTGGGTCTGGATCACGGGTTCGGGCAAGGCGGCCATCGCCACCTTGCTGACCGATGCGGCGGTGACCGCTGCCGTGACGGCGCCAGCGCCGCCCAAAAAATTACGTCGGGAAACCATGTGCATTCCTTGATGTTCAGTGGGCTGCGCCACCGGGTTCGGCGGTGATCGCTGGCCCTCCCGGCACAGACAGGCCGGGCTTGCCGATCAGCGCCATGTCGAGGTCGGAGCGCGCGAGCCAGAAGTCGCGCAGCGATTCGATGGCATTGTTGACACCCGCGATTTGCGCGCGCGCGTCGGCGAGCAGTTCGAACACGCCGATCAGCATGCCGTTGTAGCGCAGCAAGTTTTCTTCGGCGATGCGCTGGCGCAGCGGCACGAGTTCAACAAAATGGTGGCGCGCGATGTCGTACGCCGAGCGGTAGCTGCCATAGGCCTCGCGCACTTCGGAACGGGCGTTGATGGCGGTCTCGGCAGCGCGGTGCACTGCCTGCATATAGACAGCCTCGGCGCGCGCGACGCGCGCGTCGCCCCAGTCGAACAGCGGCAGCTCCACGCTGATCTCCCAGCCGCGCCGCGGTGGCGCTTCATTGGACGTGTCGCGAACGAGACCGAGTTCCAGGACGTTGATGAAACGCGTCGTCCGGGTCAGGCCCAGGTTCTTCGCGGTTTGCTCGGCGGCCAGTTTGGCGCCGCGCACATCGAGCCGCTGTGCGAGGGCGACACGTTCGATGTCGGGCTGGTCCATTGCATCCTTAGGCAGGTCGGGCAGCCGCTCGGGCAGGGCGAACTGGGCCTGCGCTCCCCAGACGCCGAGCAGCCGGGTCAGGCGTTCGCGGGTCGAACGTTGTGCCTGCTCGGCACGGGCGACGTTCAGCGCAGCATCGGCGTAAAAGCTCTGCTCGCGGGCGCGCTGCAGCTTGTTGAAGTTGCCCACCCGCTCCATGCGCCGCGCCAGCTCGGCGCTGGCTTGCGCGGCCTCTTGTACCTGGCGCATGTAGCGCACCGTTTCCTGGGCCGCAACGGCGTTGAAATAGGCTTTGCGTGTCTCGGCAGCGAGGGAGAGTGTGCTCATCGCGACCATCGCCTTGGTTTGCTCGAAGCGGCGCGCCTCCACCTGAGCGATGAGCGGTCGGGCCAGTAAACGGGCGAGGTTGAAGTGAAAGCCGCGTTCCAGTTCAATCTCGTCGCCTCGTTTCAAACGGGCGAAGCTGAACCCCGGATTCGGCAGCCGCCCGGCCTGCACGACTTCGGCCTCGGTGATGCCGAGCTCCTGAAACGTGGCCTGCAATCCGCGGTTGTTCAGCAAGGCCACCTGGACGGCATCGTCAACCGTCAAGGGCCTGGAAAGCAACTCAGAGATGCGCTTTGCCAGCGTGTCTTGATCGGCATCGGATCGGGCCCAAAGTACGTCTTTGCCGAGGTGATCCTTGGCGGTTTGTTCCACTGCGGCGAAACCACCGTCCGGGCTGAAGGACGCGCAGCCGCCCAACAAGGCGAGTCCCGTCAACACGACGGAAAGGCGAAAGCCCGGCGAGCGCACCACGCGGGCCCTCATGGCGTTCTGTGGCCGCCGTGACTGGCCGGCATGGGCTGGGTCGTCTGCGCCGGTTCATCTGCCTGGGGCGGCTTCGACAGTGGTTCCGGGTTTGGCTGCTGCGCTTCCCGCGCGTAGACCCGCCATCCGCCGATGCGAGCCACGGTATCGTTCGCCTCGCGCCAGGAAACAAGCTTCTCGTCGCTCAGGCGGCGGTAGTGAGTGAACGACGACTCGTAGCTCAGTGCGGGTACGCTGGCCTTGGCGTCGAGCGGATCGGGCTTGGCAGCGCCCGCCGTAGGCTGGGCCTGCGCAGCCAGGGCGAATACGAGCAATGCCAATCCAACAATGGGCAAGCTGGCCGGCTTGAGCCAGCGTGATAGTGAATGGACCATGATGTCCTCGCGTCAGAGTCTGGAAACTCGCGCGCGGCGCAAGCGCGGCGAGAGTGACTGGACCCGGCGAGGCGCAGCGTGTCAGTGCACGCTGGCGACCTGCCGGCTAGGCGAGGAGGGCTCGGGGCGGAC
>JANOLA010000335.1:0-4833 GCA_031419535.1 Burkholderiales bacterium
GAGTTCGGTGATGTCCACCCGGAAGCCCACGATGTGGCCGTCGGGCAGCTTGCGCTCGATGATGCGCAGCGCGCGGCCGTTGGCGTGCCGCTGCATCAGCTTGACGCCGCCGGCGCGGTGCGCGGCCAATCGCTCGGCCACCCACGCGTCGACGCGCCCGATCGCCTCAACGTAGTTGCCAGCCTCGGCCCCAGGCCGGATCAGCGCCTCGAAGCTCACGCCGGGAACCATGAGGCCGGCAACATCCGGGTAGATCTCGCGGTACTTGTCGTTGCAGAACACGAGCCGGTCGTCGGGGTCGAACAGCACAAATCCTTCGTCGGTCGCGTCGATCGCACCGCGCAGCAGGTTGGAGCTGCGCTCCACGCTGGCGAGCAACGCGCTCTTTTCCTGGGCCGCCGCTTGTGCGGCTTCGGTGGCCCGAACCAGTTCGGTGACGTCGGCGCGAAGCACGACGATGTGCCCGTCCTGCATGCGTCGCTCGATGATGCGCAGCACGCGCCCGTCGGCTTGGCGCTGCATCAGATCGGTTGCCCCCTGGCGGTGCAGCGCCAGGCGCTCGGCGACCCACGCGTCGACGCGCCCGAGCGCAGCCGCGAACTGGCCGCGCTCGGCGCCCATGCGCAGGATCGTCTCGAACGAGGTGCCTGGCACCATCAGGTCGGCGACCTGGGGGTGCAGGTTGCGCGAGCGCTGATTGCAAAACACCAGCCGGTCGTCGGGGCCGAACAGCGACAAGGCAACGTCGAGCGCGTCGAGCGCGTCGTGCAGCAATTGCGTGCTGCGTTGCATGTCGACCTCGGCGCGGCGGCGCGCGCTGATGTCGGTATAGGTGTTGATGCGCCCGCCGTGAGGCATCATCGCGCCGCGAATCTCCAGCTGCGTGCCGTTGGGGCGATCCCGCTCGAAGACGTAGGGGCCGCTGCGCGCCCGCGCGCGAGCCATGATGGTTTGCACCGTGGCGTCAACCTCGCCCTCACCGTATTCACCGTGTTCGGCGTTGAAGCGCACGATGTCGTGCATCGATGTGCTCGGCCCCTCGAACAACTTGTCCGGCAGGTCGAGCAGGCGGGAAAACTCAGCGTTCGCCGCGACCAGGTTGATCTCGGCGTCGAACACGCTCAAGCCGCACGGCAGGCTCTCCATCACGCCGCTCAGCAACTCATGGCTCTGGCTCAGCGCGGCCTCGGCCTGCTTGCGTTCGCTGATGTCCTGGTGCGTGCCGGCCATCCATAGCGGGCGACCGTCGGCGCTGCGGCTGAACAGTTTGCCGCGATCGAGCACCCAGACCCAGTGGCCGTCTTTGTGGCGCATCCGGGCTTCGCATTCGTAAGCCGCGAGCTCGCCGCTGAAATGGCGCTCGAGCAGCACCGCAGAGCGGCTCAGGTCGTCGGGGTGGACAAAGCGGCTCCAGGTGTCGATCGACGTCGGGCCGAGTTCTTCGAGCGTGTAGCCGATCATCTGCGCCCAGCGTTCATTGAAGCGCGTCTCGCCGGTTTCGACGTTCCACTCCCAGGTGCCGACGTTCGTGCCTTCGATGACGTTCGCCAGCGCCAGGCGTTCACGCGCCAGCTCGCGATGCGCGGCGTCGGTGCGGGTCAGCGATTCGCGCAGCGTGGCGGCGAGCGCGCCGATCTCGTCGCCCGTGGCGGCGCGGGCCCAGGTGGCGTCGCCGGCGCCGCGGCCCAGCGTGATTGCTCGGCCGATCGCGGCGATGGGGCGCAGCAGAAACCACTGAATCAGAGCGTAGCCCAGCGCCGCGAGCAGAATCAGGCGCAAGAGCGTAACCGCGATCTGCCTGAGCGTCTCTTGCCGCAGCGCCGCTTCCATCGGGCGGGTGTCCAGATGCAGCATGACCGCGCCGTCGCTGAGCGACCCGTCGCTCAACTCGGGATGGCTGAGCAGCAGCGGCGCGCTGAAGTCGAAGCGGTGCTGCGCGCTGTTGAAGTGGTGATGGCTGGCACGCTTGCGGATCGCCTCGCGCAGATCGTCGGCCACCTCGCCGGCAGGCAATTCAGCCAGGGGTTTGCCAAGCCAGACGCCTTTGGTGCTGGCCAGTACCCGCGCCGGGTGACCCCCGGCGACGACGATGTCGAGGATGTCGCGATCGGCGCCGATGGCAGTGACGATGCGCTGCAGCTCGCCCGGGCGCGAAATGACTTCGGCAGCGTAGTTCAGCATGTTCGCGGCCAACTCGGCGCGCTGCCGCAGTTGCTCGGCAAGTTGCTGTTCGGTTCTGCGCTCGGTCATCCAGATGGCGGCGACGGCGCCGGCTGCGCCCGCCAGCAACAAGGGCAGCAGCATCTTGCGCATCAGCGACCCGGTGGCCGCGCCAGGCACCACCGGGTTCATGGCCTGGCTCCGTTCAGCGCCGGATTCGCGATTCCAGCGCGACGGTCCGGGCCTTTGATCTGGGCGCTCTGGCGCAGGATGCGGTCGGTGGCGTCGATGACGGCGCCGAGTTTGCCGCCCGGTTGCAGAAAGGCGGCCTGGTCCGCCGCGCCGAGAACCTTCACGCCTTCGGTCAGGGCCATCGCGAACTCCGCTGGCGTCAGCCCCTCGCGCGCCGCCATGATTCGATACGCCTCCTGCGGGTTCTGTTCGGTGTAGGCGATGGCGCGCTCGAAGGCGCGCAGGAACTTGGCGACGTCGGCGGGGCGTTCGCGGTTGATCTGCGCCTCGACGGCGATGACGTCGAGCACTTCGCCTGGAATCTCGGCGCTGCTGAATACCGGGTGGACCAAGCTGCCGCGCAGCAGTTTGATCGAGACCGGCGGGTAGGTCACGAGCGCGTCGAGTTCGCCTTTGCGGAACGCTTCTTCCATCGAGAGCTGGTCCATGGCGATCAGTTTGACGTCGGCCAGGCCGAGGCCGTTTTTCTCCAGGCCGCGCGCGAGCATGTAGACGCCGAGCGATCCCAATTCGACGCCGATGCGCGCGCCGCGCAGGCCGGCGCTGTTGGCGATGCCGGGTCGGGCGAGGATGACGTCGGCGCCGTTCGAGTAGTCGACCACCTGCACGACCTCGGGCGAGCGCGCCGATTGATCGCGCACCTGCAGCACCTCGACCACCGTCGTACCCATGGCGTCGATCTGGCCGCGCTCAAAGGCGCGGCGGGCGTCGGACAGCGAGCTGAATTCGATCAGGCGCACCTCCAGGCCGGCGTCGCGGTAAAAGCCTTTCTCCTGGGCCAGGAACATGAATTCGTAGCCGGGCCAGGGGTTGATGCCCACCCGCAGCGCGGCCGAGGGTGCTGGCGTGCAGCCAAAGCTGAGCGACAACGTGGCAAGGCTGACGAGCAGCGCGAGCCGGCGTTGCCACTGCCCGGGCAGCGGGCCGAATTTCACGGCGGCCGCGGCCGGTGCCGGGGCCCGGGCCCGGCCGTTGGCGTCGGCGTCGGCGTCGGCGCTGGCGCTGGCGCAGGCGTGCTCGTGAATCGTGTTCATTCGGGCTGGCTTTCCATCAGTTCGCCGATCAATGCATTGCAATGGCGCAGCGCACGCTCGAAGTCGAGCGCGCCGATCGCATCGCCCAGCGTCTGCAAGGGCGCGCCGAGTGCAGCGCCGAAGCCGCGCTGCAGTTCGATCACTGCGTCGGTTGCGGCCATGTCGGAACTGCGCAGTTGCTCTGCCAATCCGCGCAATGCGCGGCCCAGGGCGTGGCGGTCGAGCGAGGGCGTCGCTGCCACCGGGCCGGAGCTCGGCGGCGAATTCGAAGCAGCGGCTGCGTGCAGGGCGTGCAGCAGCGCCGCGAGGCCGGGGCCGGCGGCACGCATGGCATGCACCGCAGATTGCGCTGCGGCGCTGGCGTCGGCCGGCGCTGCCGCGCTCTCGGTCGCCCGGGGGAGGTAGTTCAGTTCCTTTTCGCCACGGCCCGCTTCGGCGGCGAGCGCCGTGGCGCCCAGCGTCGCCGCCAGGCCCTTGAGCGTGTGCAGCAAACGTGCCAGCGCGGCCACATCGGCTTGCGCCGCCAAGCCCAGCAACAGCTCAGGCATGGCGGCCAGATCGTTGACAAAGGTGCGCAGCATGCGCAGGTAGACCTCGCGCTTGCCGCCGAGCCGGTTCAGCGCGGCACCGATGTCGACGCCTGCCGCAGCGGCCGCATCGGTGACGCTGCTGGGCAGTGCGGCGGGCGACATCGCGCCCACGGGGGCGCTTACGGAGGCGCTTACGGAGGGGTTGGCGGGGGCACTTGCGACGGCGTGCTTGCGCAATACGTACACCAGCTGGTCCAGGTCGAAAGGCTTGCCCACGTGGTCGTTCATGCCCGCGGCCAGGCAGGCCTCTCGGTCTGATGCCATGGCGTTGGCCGTCATCGCCACGATCGGCAGGCTGGGCAGCGCCAGCTCGGTGCGGATACGGCGCGTGGCTTCGAAGCCATCCATCACCGGCATCTGCAGGTCCATCAACACCACGTCGAACGCCGGGTCGGCGGCGGCCACCGCATCGACGCCTTCTTGCCCGTTGTTCGCGATCTGCACCGTCGCGCCTTCGCCCTCGAGCAGCTCGCGCGCGACCTGCTGGTTGTTCAGGTTGTCCTCGACGACGAGCAGGCGCATGCCGGCGCGCGGGCCGCTGGCGGGCTTGGTGCCGCCAAGGGTGTCAGGGGGGCCGAAGCGCGAGGCCAACGCTAACGGTTGATCGAGCGGCGCGAGCTGCGAATCCGTAGCCTCGGTGGCGACGGGCAGCGTGAGGCAAAAGTGGAAGCGGCTGCCCTGGCCGGGCGTGCTGTCGACCTGCAGCTCGCCACCCATCAACGCCACGAGGCGCTGGCTGATCGCCAGGCCGAGACCCGTGCCGCCGAAGCGGCGTGTGGTGGAGGCCTCGGCCTGCG
>JANOLA010000336.1:0-3400 GCA_031419535.1 Burkholderiales bacterium
TGGCTCGCTTTGAATGCAGGATGGACTTCAAATCACCGGGCGAAATGTCCGTCCGGTTGCGCGCGATCGAGGCCGGGATGGTGTCTTTCATGGCTGACCATTCTGGGGCGCACGCGGGCGATGTCCCATTGGTAGTTGCAACCGGCGGCGGTGCGCTGCATTGTCGGTCGGCGCCTCGTGGACGCAGCCCGGCTCAAGGGGCCCGGCTTGCCAGCTTGCGCCAGTGCCGGCCCGCCGAAACTTCAACGAACCCGGCCTGTTGGTACAGGCTGAGCGCGCTGTGCCGGTCCTCACGCACCGTGAGCGCAAGATGGCCGCGGCCACGGCGCGCGGCCCAGGCGAATGCCGCGCCGAGCAAGGCCCGGCCGAAGCCCTGCCCGCGCTGCGCCTGCGCCACGCCGAGGTAGTCGATGTAGGCTTCCTGTTCGACGGGGTCATCTTCACGTAGAGGTATCCGAGGGGGGCCGCGTCATCTCCGCTGGCCACGAACAGCACGCAGTCACCCTCCGGTGCCAGTGCACGGTGGAAGTCGGCCTCGCCGATGTAGGCGCTTGGAAAGAGCTGTTGGTGCAGACCCAGCAGCGCCGGCAGATCGCGGTCGGCCGCTTGCCTCACGGCGTGCGAGCTGGCGTGCGCCTGGGCCACCGGTGCGCGCAAGACGCGGTGCAGTTGCAGGGCCTCGTAGCCCGCAGCGGCGTACCAGCGATTCAGCAGGTCTGCATCGGCCGCGGGAAAGGTGTCGAACTGCGATGCGCTGGCTCGGCTGCTGGCGCTGGGCGAGGCGCCGGCTCAGTTGCAGCCGACGTAGGTATCCACCACGCTGTCGGGGTTGGTGGGTGACTTGCGCTGGCTCACGCGCGTGCAGCCCTTGCCGACGAAGGTGCCTTCGCTGGCGCGCGCGCCGGGCCGCCACAGGCTCTTGCTGCCCTGCTGCGCCTGGGCTTGTGCCTGCGCGACGGCAAAAAAATTGAACAGGAAGGCGCCGTCCTCGAGTCCGACGTTGCCCCACACGTCCCAGCGGTAGCGGCCTGGCATCACGGTGCCGAACTGGCGCAGGCCGGTCACGTCTTGCGGGTGCAGCTCGCGACCGTTGATGAACACGCCGGTCAAGCGGCCGTCACCGCCGCCGGAGGCTGCTCCGGGAAGTGGCCCCGGCAGCGCCATGCCGGGCGCGAGCAGCGCGGTCATCGGGCCGCCCCAGCGCCCAGCCGCACCGGTGGCCGTGTCGTACCAATAGCGACCGGGTGGCACGGCGCCGGTCTGCGCCTCGTAGGTGCGCAGGGCCTGGCGGCCGGCCGCGTCGAGCACCTGGCCATTGACGATGATGGCGTCGTCGGGCGCGGCGGCGGCCAGCGTCACGCTGCAGGCAACGCTGGTGACGAGCGCGCGGAGTAGCGCGCGCAGTGCGTGGGGTGTGCGCATTCGGCCGCGCCTGGCTACTGCCCCACCCGTTCCATCTTGCGCCACTCACCGCTGGAACCCAGGTTCGGGTTCACGCTCGGGTCGTCCGTGCCGACCATGTTGCCCTGCTGGTTTCGCCAGAAATACTTGTGCGTCGTCGGCAGCTCCACATTCTGGGCCGCGTTGTAGGGATTGGCGAAGGTCTGCGCGCCCCCCAGGTTCTCGCGCACGGCGAAGTTCTTGCGGTCTTGGCTGGCGTTGCGCTGGTCGGTGACCTGCTGCCAGTTTTTCTGTGACCAGTCGCGGTATTGGCGCGCGGCCTCGCCATACGCCACGGAGTTTTGCAGGTTCTGCTGCATCACACCGCGCATCCCGAACGCGGCGCCGTTCAGGGCCGAGATCTGGTCCGCCACTTGCGGCAGCCAAGACGCGTAGGCAGGCCACTGGTCTGCCGTGGACAGCGCCGAGGTCATCGCGATCGTCATGGTGTCGTAGGCCGGCGCCAGCGACACCTTGGCGACGCCGCGGTAGGCCACGCCGCGCTGCGAATAGCTCACGTCGAACTCGAGCGCTTGGCGAAACCCGGCCGCCGGCCGGGCCTGGCGCGGCTCGCCCAGTTGCAGGTTCTGCGGCTGCATGAGCGACAACTTCTCGTGTGCGAAGCGTGCCGCCGGGTAGTTCAGCGGCGACCCGGCCACGCCCACCATCAGCGTCATCGCCTTGTTGTCAGGCGAGAGCAGCGTCATCGCGTACTGCCCGTCTTCGCCGATTCGCCACTGCGGGGGCAGCGCGAACGAGAAGAAACGCCCCTGGCCGATGCGCAATTCTTCCGTCGGCCGCGCCGGGTTCGCGGTGGCCGCGCTTTCCCGAACCAGCGGCTTGACCGGCACGAACTTCGCCTGCGCCTCGCCGCCCGGGCGCGACGGCTGCGCCTGCGCCGGCTCGCGGCCCTGGGCTTGAGCGCCGCTTGGCTGGCCCTGTTGCGTGGCCAAACCAGCCGCTTTCCAGGCCTCGATGCCGCCGCGGTACCACAGCACGTTCGTGTAGCCCGCATGAATGGCGCGCAGTGCCGCGTTGTACGACATCCAGCACTCGCGCGACTGGCAATAAAAGACCAGCGCGACGTCTTTGCGCCCGCGCGTGAGCTGCGCCAGCATCTGTGCGGCCTGCTGCTGGGTCGCGTCCGCGAACGAGCCCGGCTGCGCCAGCCACGTTCCCGGCACCGCGTTCGGCAGCGTCTCCAACTGGCCGAGAACGTCAATCACCACGAACGGCGCCTGCGCGCCCTGCACCAGCGCGGCCAGGCCGTTGGTGGTGATGACCTGCCCGCCGGGAATGCTGACCGGCGTGGGCCCGTGCATCGGGCCTGCATGGAGCTGCTTCGTTGCGGGCACCGCGAAGTCTTGCCGTTCCATCTGCACCATGGCATCGGCATTGGCGCCGGCCCCCTCAATCGCGCGTCACGATCTCGCGGTGCATCGGCGCCAGCAGCGCGAGCATGCCGTTCTGTGCGCCAAAGGCGATGCCGCGTTCGTCCATGCAGTCTTGCAGCACTTCGACAGTCGCGTTGAAGTCGCCGCGGCCAATTTCCAGGCCGCGGTGCACGCCACGCATTTGCGCGCCGGTGTAGCGGCAGGGCCCGCCCGAGAGCATGCACAACTGCTCCGTGAGTTGTTCCTTCAGGCGCGGTTTGTCGGCATTGGAGAAGAAGACCTGGGTGCGCGCGTCGACGGCGAGACGCTCGACAAAGACCTCCATCAGCGCGGCGATTCCGGCCTTCTCGCCGAACGCGCGATAGACGCTGCCGGTCATTAAATCGCGGGTTTGCGCGTCGCGGGTCTGCGCCTCGCCCGTGCCGTGGAACAGCACGGCGCTCGCCGCCAGCAGCAAGGTGCAGATGAAGCGAATCATGGGGTTGCCTTGTTTTGCCTTTCGATGCGGCGGTTGTCAGAACGCCAACTGACCCGAGACATAGGCGCCGGTCTGGCGCCGCTGAACC
>JANOLA010000337.1:0-4775 GCA_031419535.1 Burkholderiales bacterium
GCGCCATGCAGGCCAGAATGAACAGCGCCGACTGCCAGCCGAAGCCGCCGATCAGCCAGTTCTCCACTGGCACCATCAGGAACTGGCCGAACGAGCCGGCCGCGGCGGTGACGCCCATCGCCCAACTGCGTTTCTCCGCCGAAACATTGCGCCCGATCACGCCGTAGACCACCGCGTAAGTCGTTCCCGACTGCGCCATGCCCAGCACCAGGCCGGCGCTGCTGGTGAAGCCCAGGCCCGAAGTGGCCAGGCCCATCCAGACGAGCCCGAGCGCATAGAGCAGCGCCCCGACGATCAGCACGCGGTAGGCACCGTAGCGATCGGCCAGCGCGCCGGCAAACGGCCCGGCAATGCCCCAGGCAAGGTTCTGGATGGCGATCGCGAACGCGAAGGTCTCGCGGGTCCAGCCGCGCTCCAGCGTGATCGGCTGGAGCCACAGGCCGAAGCCGTGGCGGATGCCCATGGAGAGCGTGACGATCATGGCCCCGCACAGCAGAACCTGCGTCATCGAAAGCGGAACTTGGGGCGAGGGGGAGGAGGCGGCAGACATCGACTCACTGTAACGGAATCGATGCCGCCGGCTCACGGCGCGGCGTGGTAGGTGCCGGCCTTCAGGGGAGATTCGAGAGGGCCCCCAGGCCGACGACATACGTCGTCCGCCCAAAGGGCCACGAAGGGGCCCCTTCGTGGCCCTTGGGGTCAAGGAAACTTCGGGCGGCCGTGCGTTTCCTTGTGATGGCGTTGGCCGGCGCGGGGCCGATGCAACGCCCGCCGGCGTTGCTAGAAGCGCAAGCCGAACTTCACGCCGTAGCTCGTGGCGTCGCCGGTCTTGTCGCCTTCGAGTGCAAGGTTCACGAGCCCGAGGTTCAGGTTCAAGCCGCCGAACACCTTGCCCTGGCTGAACGACTCAGTGGTCAGGCCGGCGGTGCCTTTCGGGTCGCTCTTCACACGCACGGTGCCGATGCCGGCGTACGGCGTGAACATCGCGAAGCCCTTGGAGATCGACACATCCAGGCCGGTCGTGTTCAGCTTGAGCTGGTTCACGCCGCTCAGGCTGGTCATGCTGGCTCGCAGCGCGACTGCCGGAGTCGCGACGCCGCCCGACAGCACCGCCCAGCGCAGTTCGCCGCCGATCAGCTTGATGTTGCTCGAGGGCACAGCGGCGTACGCCACGCCGAGGTCGATGTCGAACGGCAGGCCCTTGTGCACGCGCAGCGTGGGCACAGGCAATGTGGCGCCAACGCTGGCACCACTGGCGGCGGTCTGGAACGCGGCGCGGTTCTGCAGCTTCGTGGCGGTGACGGCAAGACCGATGTCGAAGCCGGTGATGCCCAGCGGCTCGGCCGGAATCAAGGGCTTGTATGACAGCGCCGCGCCGAGGTCTTCCGACAGACCGCGAAACGCCGGTTGCGCCAGCGCGCCGATGTTGTCGATGTTGGCGGCGTGTGCGGCGAACGAGCTGCACAGGCCGGCGGCGATCAGCAGGGTGCGCAAGGTTGAGGGGCGATGGGTCATGTCGGGCTCTCCTTCAGGGGGATCAAATCGAATCGAACAGGATTGAGCGAAGCAACGCGAAGAAATCAAAACCGCGCGAGCGTACTCCGGCACTGCGCAGCTTCCGATGTCAATTGGGCAGTTTGCGTGATGCTTGTCGCGCCGCGCCGCCTGATTGCGACCTTGTGTAAGGGCGGTCGAAGCGCCGGGACGACGCAATCGCGATGCCTAGAATGCGCGCCCATGGCAAACAAACCCACCGGCAAGTACGGCGAAGAATCGATCCGCGTTCTCAAGGGGCTCGAGCCCGTGAAGCAGCGGCCCGGCATGTACACGCGCACCGACAATCCGTTGCACATCGCGCAGGAGGTGATCGACAACGCAGCCGACGAAGCCTTGGCCGAACAAGGCAAGCGAATCGACGTGACGCTGCACGCCGACCAGTCGGTGTCAGTGGAAGACGACGGGCGCGGCATCCCCTTCGGCCTGCACCCGGTGGAGAAAGTGAGCGTCATCGAGATCGTGTTCACACGGCTGCACGCCGGCGGCAAGTTCGACAAGGGTGCGGGCAACGCGTACAGCTTTTCCGGCGGGTTGCACGGTGTGGGCGTGAGCGTGACGAACGCGCTCTCCAAACGCCTCGAAGTGACGGTGTGGCGCGACGGGCAGGTGGCGACGATCGCCTTTGCCGGTGGCGACGTGATCGAGCCGCTGAAGCTGCGCAAGGCGGGCGCCGCCGACAAAAAAAGCGGCACGCGGGTGCGCGTCTGGCCCGATGCGAAGTACTTCGAGAGCGCCGAGCTGCCGCGCCCCGAGCTGACGCACCTGCTGCGCAGCAAGGCGGTGCTGATGCCGGGCGTCACCGTCACTCTCACGTTAGAAAAGGCGTCAGAGAAGTCGTCAGACAAGGGCGGCGAGCCGCAGACCTGGCTCTACCAGGGAGGCTTGCGCGACTACCTGAACCAGAGCCTGAGTGCCGACCCGGTGATTCCGCTGTTCGAAGGAGAGCATTTCGCCGACGCGGGAGAAACCGAAAACTTCGCCGAGGGCGAGGGCGCGGCCTGGTGCGTCGGCTTCACCGAAGACGGCGCGACGGTGCGCGAGAGCTACGTGAACCTGATCCCCACGGTGGCCGGGGGCACCCACGAATCGGGTTTGAAAGACGGCATGTTCGGCGCGATCAAGGGTTTCATCGACATGCACAGCCTGTTGCCCAAGGGCGTGAAGCTGATGCCCGAAGACGTGTTCTCGCGCGCCAGTTTTGTGCTTTCCGCCAAGGTGCTGGACCCGCAGTTCCAGGGCCAGATCAAGGAACGCTTGAACAGCCGCGACGCACTGCGCCTGGTCTCGGCGTGCGTGAAGCCGCTGCTCGAGCTGTGGTTGAACCAGCATGTCGAGTACGGGCGCAAGTTGGCGGAGCTCGTGATCAAGCAGGCGCAAACGCGCCAGCGCGCGTCGCAAAAGGTCGAAAAGCGCAAGGGCTCGGGCGTGGCGGTGTTGCCCGGCAAGCTCACGGATTGCGAAAGCCGCGACTTGCTGCAAAACGAGATCTTCTTGGTCGAAGGCGATTCCGCCGGCGGCAGCGCCAAGCTTGGGCGCAACAAGGAAACGCAGGCGATCCTGCCGCTGCGCGGCAAGGTGCTCAACGCCTGGGAGGTCGAACGCGACAGGCTGTTCGCGAACAACGAAATCCATGACATCGCGGTGGCGATCGGTGTGGATCCGCATGGCGCGAATGACGACGCTGACCTCTCTGGCCTGCGCTACGGCAAGGTCTGCATCCTGAGCGACGCCGACGTCGACGGCTCGCACATCCAGGTGCTGCTGCTCACCTTGTTCTTCCGCCATTTCCCGAAGCTGATCGAGGCGGGGCGCATTTATGTGGCCAAGCCGCCGCTGTTTCGAGTCGATGCACCGGCGCGCGGCAAGAAGCCGGCGGCGAAGATCTACGCCCTGGACGAAGGCGAACTCGGCGCGACGCTCGACAAGCTGCGCAAAGAGGGCGCGCGCGAAGACTCGTGGAGCATCAGCCGATTCAAGGGCCTGGGCGAGATGAACGCCGAGCAGTTGTGGGACACGACACTGAACCCCGAAACGCGGCGCTTGCTGCAGATCGAATTCGCCAAACTCGGCTTCGCGGCGACGGGCCAGGCGCTGACCAAATTGATGGGCAAGGGCGAAGCGCTGTCGAGGCGCGAACTGATGGAGCTGCACGGCGACGACGTGGAGGTCGACGTGTGAGCGGGTTCGGCGCTTCGGTTGATTCATCCGCGCCGGCCGTCGCAATCCGCCTGCGCCCGACGATGCTGTCGGACCTGGACTTCGTCATCTCGGTCGAGCGCGACCCGCTGAACCGGCCGTTCATCACGCCGTGGGACCGGACCCAGCACGAAGGCGCGGTGCGCTTCCCGGACTTTCGGCATTTCATCGTCGAAGCCGGTGCCGATTGGTCGGCGGCAGGCTTCGTGATCCTGCAAGGCTGCCGCAACCCGAACCGCTCGATCGAGCTCAAGCGTTTGGTCTTGGCTCCGGCACGCCAGGGGCAGGGTGCGGGCCGGGCGTGTTTGCGGCTGCTGGCGCAAATGGCGTTCAACGATCTGGGCGCGCACCGCTTCTGGCTGGATGTGAAAGCGCTGAACGTGCGGGCGCAGGCGCTCTACCGCAGCGAAGGTTTTGTCGAGGAGGGGCGGCTGCGCGAATCGGTGCGCACCGACTCCGGTTTCGACTCGCTGATCGTGATGTCGATGCTTGAGGGCGAGCATGCTGCTGCGTGCGGGTCTCATGCCGCGCGGGCCCTGTAGGCGACGGACGCTTTCGCCGACGCATGGGTGAAACCTCGCGCATCAAGGCGGCTCGAGGACCGTATCATGATCGCCGTGACAGGTGGCGAGGGTCGGTACTCGTTTGGCCGGGCGACGAAACTCCGATCAAGGAGCCTTGTCGCGCCTCAGCGCGGTTCGTGTCGGTGCACGTTCAAGAGGGTTGGATTCGCATGCGAAAAGGCGCGATGGGCTCGACACTTCATGGGCGGCTGGTTTGGCTGCTCCTATTGCTCGTGGGCTGCAACAACAACCCCTATCCCGATGGGGCAGCCGCGACCAACACGATGTTCAACTCGTTCGACGAGCGCTCGCCGCGATATCTCGACCCGACCGCGTCATACAGCAATCCGGAAACGCCCTACACCTACTCGGCGTACGAGCCGCTGTACGCCTACCACTATCTCAAGCGCCCCTATGTATTGATTCCTAAAGCGGCTGAAGAAGTGGTGAAGCCGTACT
>JANOLA010000338.1:0-4166 GCA_031419535.1 Burkholderiales bacterium
GCGAAGTCGGTGCGAAGGCGGTGCGAAGGCGGTGCGAAGGCGGTGCGAAGGCGGTGCGAAGGCGGTGCGAAGGCGGTGCGAAGTCGGTGCGAAGGCGGTGCGAAGGCGGTGCGACGTCAGGCGGTGTCAATCCAGCGTCGCTGGGCGTCAGCGCGGCGCCGGCATGAACGCGCGCAATCGATCGGCACGCAGCGCGAAGCGCATCACCGTTCCTTCGCGCACGTTCAGGTCGTGCATCTGGTTCAAGGTGAACTGCAGCAGCAAGGGTTGTTTCGGCAGGGCTTCGACGTGGATTTCCGCCAGGCAATTGCCGCCGAGGAATTCAACGTGCCCGACGGTGCCGACGCACTGGTGTGCGTGCGCGTCGGTCAAGCCTTCGACGACCCGGTCTTCCGGCCGCAGGTAGAGCTGCACGGCAACGCCCGCCGGCAAGCCCGCTCCGAAGCCGGGTGGGCGCGGCAGGCGCAACTCGCCGCAGCGCAAGCTGCCATCGGCCTCGGTCACGGCGCTCAGCCTCGTTCCCTTGCCGATGAAATCTGCGACGAAGGGCGTGGCGGGTTGGCTGTACACCTGCAAGGGCGTGCCGACCTGTTCGATCACGCCGGCGTTCATCACGACCACGCGGTCTGCCATCGACAGCGCTTCTTCCTGGTCGTGCGTCACCATGATCGTCGTGACGCCGAGCTTGCGCTGCAGGCCGCGGATTTCGGCGCGCAGTTTCACGCGCACGATCGCATCCAGCGCCGACAGCGGTTCGTCCAGCAACAGCAACCCGGGCGAGGTGGCCAGCGCTCGCGCCAACGCGATGCGCTGCTGCTGGCCGCCCGACAACTGCGCCGGGAACTTCGCCTCGCTGCCGGGCAGGCCCACCAGCGCCAGCAGCTCGGTCACGCGTGCCCGCACCTGGGCCTTGGGGACTTTGCGGTTCACCAGCCCGTAGGCCACGTTGTCGGTGATGCTCAGGTTCGGGAACAGCGCATACGACTGGAACACGATGCCGTAGTCGCGCTCGGCCGGCGGCAGGCGCGAGATGTCGCGCCCGGCGAGCTCGATGCGCCCGGCGCTCTGCACCTCCAGGCCGGCGATGATGCGCAGCAGCGTCGTCTTGCCGCAGCCCGAAGGCCCGAGGAAGCAGACGAACTCGCCCTGCGCGATGTCGAGCGCGACATCGTTCAGTGCGGTGAAGTTGCCGAAGTCCTTGCGGATTCCGGTGAGGCGCAGGTGGGGTTCCGGCATAAGGTCAGCCGTCATACCGGCGACAGCCGGTATCCATCCGTTGCCGAACTCGATGCGGTGGCTCCCGGCTTGCGCCGGGATGACACCCAATGCATCACTTCTTCGGCTCGCTCTTCGCGTTGTAGCGCTTCGTCCACTCTTCCAGGATGCGCTCGCGGTTGTCGGCGGCCCAGCTGAAGTCCATCTTCACGAGGCGCGCTTCGTAGTCCTTCGGCACATTGGGCAGCGCTTGGGCGACGCCGGGCTGCGCCGTGATCGCGAAGTTCTTGCCGTAAAGAATCATCGCGTCCTTGCTCGACGCCCAGTCGGCGAGCTTCTTGGCGGCGTCGAGGTTTTTCGTTCCCTTGTGGATCGCGAAAGCTTCCAGGTCCCAGCCCAGGCCTTCTTTCGGGAACACCAGGTCGATCGGCGCGCCTTTCGCCTTGTTCGTGTTGGCGCGGTACTCGAACGAGATGCCGAGCACGAACTCGCCCGCCGAGGCCATGTTGCACGGCTTGGAGCCCGAATGCGTGTACTGGGCGATGTTCTCGTGCAGCGCGTCCATGAACTTCCAGCCGTCGCCCTTGCCGTCTTTGTCGCCCCACAGCGTGAGCCAGGCGGTCACGTCGAAAAAGCCGGTGCCCGAGCTTGCCGGATTCGGCATCACGATCTGGCCCTTGTAGACCGGCTTGGTCATGTCTTTCCAGGTCTCGGGCTTGGGGATGTTGCGCTTTTGCGCTTCCACTGTGTTGAAGCAGACCGTCGCGCCCCACACGTCCATGCCGAACCACGCCGGTGGGTTCTTCTTGTCGATGTACTGGCTCATCAGCGCGTCGGCGTTGAGTGGCCGGTAGGGTGTCAGCATGCCGTTCTTGTCGAGCAGCGCCAGGCTCGAAGCCGCCACGCCCATCACCACGTCGGCCTGCGGGTTCGCCTTCTCGGCGAGCAGTTTCGCGGTGATCACACCGGTGGAGTCGCGCACCCATTTCAACTCGATGTTGGGCTCGCTCTTGTTGAAGCCCTCCTGATACGCCTTGAGCTGGTCGGTCTCGAGTGCGGTGTAGACGAGCAGGGTGGTCTTCTGCGCGAAGGCGCTGCCGCCGAGCGCGACGGCCGCCAGGGCGATGAGCGAAGGGACGATGCGCGGGATGGACATGGGTTGTCTCCGGTTGAAGGTTGAGCGCGAATGCCGAAAACGGCAGGTTAAGAGCGCGATCATGATCCGCCAAGGATGACAACCCGATGTCGAGCAGAATCCCGGCCATGCCATGCCGTTGCCACCCCGGTACCGCCCGCCGGTCCTACGGGTTAAACCCTATATGCGGCTGAGCGGCGCGCCCCGATGGCGCTGACCTGGCCGGTCGTGCTGGCCGTTCTCTGCGGCGCCGTGCTGCACGCCGGCTGGAACGCGCTCGTCAAGTCGAGCGGCGACAAGGAAGTCGACACGGCCCTGGTGCATTTCCTGGGCGCGCTGGTGGCGCTGCCACCGCTGTTGCTGTTCGGTCTTCCGCCGGCGGTCGCATGGCCCTACATCGCGGCCTCGCTCGTGATCCACATCGCCTACTACATCACCCTGGCCGGCGCCTACAAACACGGCGACCTGGGCCTGACCTACCCCATCATGCGCGGCAGCGCGCCGCTGCTGGTGGCGCTGGGCAGCTCGGCGGTGCTCGGCGAAAGCCTGTCGGCGTTGGCCTGGGTCGGCGTGCTGGGCGTGACGTTCGGCGTGGCGCTGGTGGGCCTGGCACATCCTGGGCAAGCACTGCACCACCGGCGTGCGCTCGGTTTCGCGCTGGCGAATGCCTGCGTGATCGCGATGTACACCTTTGTCGACGGCAGCGGCGTGCGCACCGCGGTCGCTGCCGGGCACAGCGCGCTCACCTACGTGCTGCTGCTGTTCGTGCTCGACGGCATTCCCTATCCAGGGCTCGTGTGGTTGCGCCGCGACGCCGCGGGGCGCCGCGCGATCCTCGCCTACGCGCGCATGCGCTGGCCGCTCGCGATGCTGGGCGGCGCGGCGTCGATCGGCTCGTACGCGATTGCGCTGTGGGCGATGACGCGCGCGCCGGTCGCGTCGATCTCGGCATTGCGCGAGACCTCGATTCTGTTTGCGACTGTGCTCGGCGTGTGGCTGCTCAAAGAGCCCTTCGGCATGCAGCGCGCGGCTGGGGCGGTGGTGATCGTGGGGGGTGTGGTGGCGTTGCGGTTTGGGTAGGTCGGGCTTGCGGGGAACTGCCGTCCGTGAGTGTCGGTACTCGGCCAGAAGTGGCCATACAAACCTGTCACCGATAACGGCCATTCGATGGTTGCGTGACTCCAATCCGACAGGCATTCAACTTCACCGAGTGGTCAATCTTTGGCCCGCGATGATAGCTTCGTGATTCGCCTGCCGCGCTTGGCACACACTGCGTCTGCGGGAATCGACGGATCCGTCGTGACAAGCGTGCCCAATCCTTCCATCGATTTCTTGAACTTGATCTGCCTCGAGTCGGCGATTGCCCTGGGATCAAAATCCGGATCCAGCATGACTCCCCAAATCTTCCGCATCTGCATTCCGATGTTTCCGGCATCGTAGAGAGGAAACACCGCCGCCTCGCGCAGAAACTTTTCGATAGGGTGTCTCTTGTCGAGCGAGTTGACTCCCATGGCCTGCATGGCGCGGAACACGGCATTGAAAAGCATCTCACCGCAGAGTACCTTTGCCATTGCGCCGACGGCATGCCCTTCGGAATCATGCTGGTCCAGATAGTGCGCCGCCTTCCATGAGAATGCCCGGCAGGCCTCAATCTTCATCGCAACCTCGGCGAGCAGATAGCCAACCGCTTGGTGGTGAAGGATCGGCAAGTTGCCACCGGCCGTATACGTTTTCGCCCACGCGAGAACGTATTCGTAGGCCGAGCGTGCAACACCGACGGCCGCGATCGCGGCAACGGGTCCCGACCATGTGAAGG
>JANOLA010000339.1:0-14932 GCA_031419535.1 Burkholderiales bacterium
GATGGAGCTCGCCGGCAAGACGCAGAACGTGCTGCTGCGCGACTACCAGATGCACCCGTTCCAGCCGATCGTGCTGCACATCGACTTTCAGCGCGTCGACGCCACCACCAAGATCACGAAGCGCGTGCCGCTGCACTTCACCAACGAAGAAAATTCGCCCGCGGTCAAGACCGACAAGTGCCTCGTGAACCACGTCGTCACTGAACTGCTCATCCAGTGCCAGGCGTCGCAGTTGCCGGAATTCATCACGGTCGATCTGAGCAATCTGGCCAAGGGCCAGTCGCTGCACGCCAACGACGTCAAGCTCGCCGAAGGCATCAAGGTCGTGACCCAGGGCAAGCCCAACCCGGTGATCGTTTCGGTGTCGGTCCAGGCGGCTGAGGAAGAAGTCGTGGCCGCACCGGTGGTCGCGGTGCCCGCCGCGGCGCCGGTCAAGGCGAAGAAGACCGAGAAGCAGAACAAGAAGTAAGCTGAACAGCAGGCATTGCGAAGGCCCCGCTTGCGCGGGGCTTTTTTCATGGCGGGTCGACGCGTATCGCCCCGCGTGAGCTCGTCACGCGCCAGCCCGAGCTGCCCCTGCGCCGATAATCGGCCCCATGATCCGCCTGTTGGTCGGCCTGGGCAATCCGGGCCCCGAGTACGCTGCCACGCGCCACAACGCGGGGTTTTGGTGGCTCGACCAAGTGGCACGCAAACTCTCGGTGACGCTTCGGTCCGAGCGCAGCCATCGCGGCCACCTCGGTCGTTTCAACGGCCCCGATGGGCCGGTGCTGCTGCTCGAGCCGATGACGTTCATGTAACTCTGCGGCGAGTCGGTGGCGTCGGTGGCGCGCTATTTCCGGATCGAGCCTCGCGAAATCCTGGTGGTTCACGACGATCTCGATCTGCCCCCAGGCCAGGTCAAGCTCAAGTTCGGCGGCGGTCATGGCGGGCACAACGGCTTGCGCGACATCCATTCCAACCTGGGAACGGCGGAGTATTGGCGCCTGCGTTTGGGCATCGGCCACCCGGGCGTGAAAACCGAAGTCGTGGACTATGTGCTGCGCACGCCGTCGCAGGCTGAGCACGAGGCGATCACCCACGCCATCGCGCTGAGCTTGGGCGCACTGGACCTTCTGTTGGCCGGAGAAATGGAGCGAGCCATGATGACGATTCATGCAAAGCCGGCGCGGCCCAAACCGCCGCGGCGCGAAGCGGACGCAGCCGATTCTCCGACGGAGCAGGGGCCATGATTCGCCACCCCCTGGCCCTGCTGTTGCTTTGCATCTGCGGCGCGATCGAAGCGGCGACGCCGATTTACCGCTGCGGCAACCGGGAATACTCGCAGCGCCCTTGTGCCGACGGCACGGTGATGGAGGGCACCGACGGTCGCACGGGGGCCCAGCGCGCCGCGGCGGCCCGCGCGGCCGAGCAGGAACGTCGCAGGGCCGCCGAGATGGAGCGCGAACGCATTGCCCAAGAGCGCAGCCAGAAAGCGGCCGCAGCCCCGGCGGTGGGCATCGATGGCTTGGCCCGCCCTGCCGACACAGCGGCCTCAGCGGCTGAGCCGGGTTCGAAGAAGAACAAGTCCGACAAGGTCAAGTCGAAAGCGAAACCGCCGAAAGACTTCGTCGCGATCGAGCCCACGGGCAAGAAGAAGTAGTCTTCGCCGCGGTACCCGGGTGCGGCGCGCGGCCGCCCGAGCCGTCAAAGGAGCATCAGCGTGTTTCGCCGCTCAATCTCCGAAATTTCTCCCACAACGTTTCGGCCGATTCGAGATGCCGCGGATCGCGCGGAATGCACGCCACGGGACAGACCTGAACGCACTGCGGCTCGTCGAAATGGCCCACGCATTCGGTGCAGCGCGACGGGTCGATCTGGTAAATCTCGGCGCCCATCGAAATTGCCTGGTTCGGGCACTCGGGCTCGCAGACGTCGCAGTTGATGCATTCGTCCGTGATCAGAAGCGCCACAGACACCCCACCCGAAGGACGAATCCGGCACCCGCAGGCATGCGGGCGCCGCGTACGCCGGCGCAACGCATGCGTTGCGGATTCCCGTCGTGCGTGTCCGTGATCAGCAGTGCCATGGCGGTTCAGTCCGGCTCGGCCTTGACGCGATGTTTCAACCGGTCGAGCACGGAAGGCGACACGAACTTCGAGACGTCGCCACCCAGGCTCGCGATCTCGCGCACGAAGGTGCCCGACACGAATTGAAAGTGGTCGCCAGGCGTGAGAAAGACGGTCTCCACTTCAGGCATCAACTGCCGGTTCATGCCCGCCATCTGAAACTCGTACTCGAAGTCGCTCACCGCGCGCAAGCCGCGCACGACGACCTTGCCGCCGTGTTGCGTGACGAAGTCGCTGAGCAAACCGCGAAACGCCATCACTTCGATGTTCGGGTACTTCGCCACGAGTTCGGTGGCGATCGCCAGGCGTTCGTCGACGGTGAACATGGTGCGCTTGTGGTGCCCCGCCGCCACGGCCAGGATGAGGCGTTCGAACAAGCGGCTCGCACGCCGCATCAGGTCTTCATGGCCCAAGGTCATCGGGTCGAAAGTCCCCGGGTAGACAGCGGTGAGGCGGGTTGCGGTGGTCACGGCGCGAGTGTATCGCCCGTGCCAGCCGTGCGTTGACAGGTGGTGCGTTGCAGCAGCGTGAAGTGGACCTGCCCGGCGTGCGCGTGCCGCAATGCGCTCCAGCCCGCGGCGGCGAGGGCTGCGGTGTCGATGGGAGCGCCCGATTCGAGGTGGACGACGCCCTGCGGCGCGAGCAGGCGCACGGCGGATTCGAGCGCCGACAGCGTCAAGCCCGCGTCAAACGGCGGGTCGAGAAAGACCAGGTCGAAGCTGCCCGGCGCGCAAGCGGCCATCCAGGACATCGCATCGACGGTTTCGATTCGAACCGCGGCCGCGCCCAAGCGATCTCGGCACTCTTTCAGGCCTCGGGCAAGGCGCGGCTCGAGCTCGAGCATGACCACCAACGCCGCGTGGCGCGACGCCGCCTCGAAGCCGAGCGCGCCGGAGCCTGCAAACGCGTCCAGGCAGCGCCGGCCGGTCATGTCTTGCCCGAGCCAGTTGAACAGCGTTTCGCGCACCCGGCTCGGCGTGGGGCGCAGGCCGGGCGCGCCCGCCACCGGCAACTTGCTGCGTTTCCATTGCCCGCCGATGATGCGCACCGCGTGCGGCAAGGCGCGGTGCGGCGCCGGCTTCAATGGGGCACCCTGGGCGCTGCGCGCGGTCCCGCCGAGCGGGAACATGACCGCTTGGGGCGGCCCGGCGCGGTCATTGGCGAACCGCGATGCCGTCGCGCGCGAGCAGCGCCTTGGCCTGGCCGACGGTGAATTCGCCGTAGTGGAAGATGCTCGCGGCGAGCACCGCGTCGGCACGGCCGATGCGAATGCCTTCCGACAGATGCTCTAGCGTGCCCACGCCGCCCGAGGCGATCACCGGGACGCTGACCGCGTCGCTGACGGCGCGTGTCAGTTCCAGGTCGAAGCCAAGCCGCGTACCGTCGCGGTCCATGCTCGTCAGCAGCAACTCGCCCGCGCCCGTGCTCACCATGCGCCGTGCCCAGGCCAGCACGTCCAGGCCCGAATTCTTGCGACCGCCGTGCGTGTAGACGTCCCAGCCGGCGCCGCGTGCCGCCGCGTCGTCGCCGCCGCGCCGCTTGGCGTCGATCGCGACGACGATGCACTGGGCCCCGTACTTGCGCGAGGCGTCGGCAATTACTTGCGGGTCGGCGACGGCAGCCGAATTGAAGCTGACCTTGTCGGCCCCCGCATTGAGCAGGCGCCGCACATCGTCCACCGTGCGCACGCCGCCGCCCACGGTGAGCGGAATGAACACCTGGGATGCAACCGCTTCCACGATGTGCAGCATCGTCTCGCGCCCGTCGCTGGTGGCGGTGATGTCCAGAAACGTCAGCTCGTCCGCGCCCTGCTCGTTGTAGCGCGCGGCAATTTCCACGGGGTCGCCGGCGTCGCGCAGGCCGACGAAATTGACGCCCTTGACGACGCGCCCACCGGTCACGTCGAGGCAGGGAATGATTCTCTTGGCGAGCATCGTGGCGCGTTTCGGCAACGTCGCTTCAAGCCGCGCCGTTCAGCTCGTCGGCACGCGCCTGCGCGAGCGCGAAGTCGAGGTCCCCGGTGTAGATCGCCCGGCCGCAGATCAGGCCGCTGATTCCCTGGTCTTCGACCGCGCAGAGTTTCTCCACGTCAGCCATGCCGCTCAAGCCGCCCGAGGCGATGACCGGAATCGTCAGCGCCTGCGCGAGCTTGACGGTCGCCTCAACGTTGATGCCTTGCAGCATGCCGTCGCGGCCGATGTCGGTGTAGATCACGCCTTCGACACCGTAGTCCTCGAACTTTTTCGCGAGGTCGATCACTTCATGGCCCGTCAGTTTGCTCCAGCCGTCGGTGGCCACCTTGCCGTCCTTCGCGTCCAGGCCGACGATGATGTGTCCGCCGAACGCGCTGCACGCGTCGCGCAGGAAACCGGGGCTCTTCACCGCGGCGGTGCCGATGATGATGAAGCTCAAGCCGTCGTCGAGATAGCGCTCGATCGTGTCGAGGTCGCGAATGCCTCCGCCGAGCTGAACCGGAATCTCCTCGCCGACTTCGGCGAGGATGGCCTTGATCGCGCTTTCGTTGATCGGCTTGCCGGCGAATGCGCCATTCAAGTCGACCAGGTGCAAGCGGCGTGCGCCCGCGTCGACCCATCGCCGCGCCATTGCGGCCGGGTCCTCGCTGAAGGTCGTGGTTTGTTTCATGTCGCCTTGTTTGAGGCGCACACAGTGACCGTCCTTGAGGTCGATCGCAGGTATCAGCAGCATGGCCGAATTCAGGAGTGGAGGGGGGTCAACCCGAGAAAATGGTGGCGTCTGTGGGCACCGCAGTGAACGTGGCGGACTTTGCGTACCTTAGGTACTGTGCGAACGCCGTTGAGGCCGTCAGGGGTTCCAGTGCAGGAAGTTTCGGTACAGCGCCAAACCGTGCTCGGCGCTTTTCTCGGGGTGGAACTGGGTGGCGAAAATGTTATCGCGAGCCAGGGCGCAGGTAAAGGTCTCGCCGTAATCGGTTTCACCGACACTGTGCGCGGCGTCGGCCGGCGCGGCGTAGTAGCTGTGCACGAAATAGAAGTAGCTGCCATCGGGCACGCCCGCCCAGAGCGCGTGCGTTCGCGCCTGGCGCACCTGGTTCCAGCCCATTTGCGGCACCTTGAAGCGGCTGCCGTCGCTTTGCAGCCTGCCCTCCAGCGCGAAGCGCTTTACTTCGCCGGCGATCAACCCCAGGCCTTGTGTGGGGCCCTCTTCGCTGTGCGACAGCAGCATCTGCATGCCGATGCATACGCCCATCAAGGGTTTGCGTGAAGCGGCGGCTAGCACGGCGCCGAGCAAGCCCGAATCGCGCAGCTCGCGCATGCAGTCGGGCATCGCGCCCTGGCCGGGCAGAACGATTCGCTCGGCCGCCAGCACCTGCCGCGGATCGGCCGTCACGATCACGTCGACACCCGAGCCCGTCGCGACATGCCGCACCGCCTGCGACACGGAGCGCAGATTGCCCATGCCGTAGTCGACCACGGCGACGCAGCGAGTCATCTCGCGGGCCCCACGGCCGTTTCGCGCAGCGCTGCCATCAAAGGCTGCCCTTGGTGGAAGGCACCACGCCGGCGGAACGTGCGTCGAGCGTCACCGCCATGCGCAGCGCCCGGCCGAAAGCCTTGAACACGGTTTCGGCCTGGTGGTGCGCGTTTTCGCCCTTCAGGTTGTCGATGTGCAGCGTGACGCCTGCGTGGTTCGAGAAGCCCTGGAAGAACTCGAACGCGAGCTGCGTGTCGAAGCCGCCGACCATGCCGCTCTTGAACGGTACGTCCATGTGCAGCCCCGGGCGGCCCGAAAAATCGACGACCACGCGCGACAAGGCTTCGTCCAGCGGCACGTAGGCGTGGCCGTAGCGCGTCAAGCCGGCTTTGTCTCCCACCGCTTGCGCGACCGCCATGCCCAGCGTGATGCCGACGTCTTCCACCGTGTGGTGGCCGTCGATGTGCAAGTCGCCCTTGGCATCGACGTCCAGGTCGAACAGGCCGTGGCGCGCGATCTGGTCGAGCATGTGGTCGAAAAAGCCGATGCCGGTGGCGAGCAACGCCCGGCCGGTGCCGTCGAGATTGATGCGCACGGCAATCTGCGTTTCCTTGGTGTTGCGCGCGACCTGGGCGATGCGATGGCTCATGTCACAGGCTCGCTTTCAGGGCGTCGACCAGCTGCGTGTTTTCTTCCGCGGTGCCCACCGTCAGGCGCAGGCAGTTCGCGAGCAGCGGGTGCAGGCCCGAGACGTTCTTGACAAGCACGCCGCGCTGCTTCATGCCTTCGAATGTGCGCTTGGCATCGGCCACGCGCACCAGGATCATGTTCGCCTCGCTGGGGAATGCCTTGACGCCGGCCATGCCCGCGAGCAGCTGCTGCAATCTCCCGCGTTCAGCGCGCAGCAGCGCCGCTTGCCGCGCGTATACGTCGGCGTGCTCCAGCGCAAACAAGGTCGCTTCGGCATTCAGCGCGCTGATGTTGTAGGGCGGCCGGACCTTGTCGATCTGATCGATCAGCGCCGCCGCGCCGGCCATGTAGCCCAGCCGCACCCCGGCGAGGCCGAACTTGCTGAGCGTGCGCATCACCAGCACGTGCTCGTGCGCGCCCATGCGCTGCATCCAGGTTCGCGACGCGAACGGTTGATACGCCTCGTCGAACACCACGAGGCCGTTCTGTTCGCCCACCGCAGCGACGATGCGGTCGATCACCGCGTCGTCGAACAAGTTGGCCGTCGGGTTGTTCGGGTACGCGATGTAGGTGATCGCCGGGCGGTGCCGCGCGATCGCCGAAAGCATCGCCGACCCGTCGAGATCGAAGTCGGCGGTCAGTGGTACGCCGACGAACTTCAGCCCCTGCAGTTTGGCCGACATTTCATACATCACAAAGCCGGGCAGCGGCGCGAGCACTGCATTGCCCGGCACATCGGCGGCCAGCGCGAGCAGGCTGATCAGCTCGTCGGAACCGTTGCCGAGCATCAGTTTCGCGCCTGCAGGAGGCTGCACAAACGCCGTGAGTGCCGAGATCACGTCGGCAACGCACTGCGAGGGATAGCGATTGATCGCCACCCGACCCAGGCGTTCGCCCAACTCGCGCTGCAGTGCCAGGGAGAGCCGAAACGGGTTCTCCATCGCGTCAAGCTTCACCAATCCCGCGCTGGGCTGGATCGCGTAGCCGTGCATCGATTGCACGTCTTGGCGGATGACCGACTGGATGCGTTGTTCGAGCGTTGTCATTGATCAAGCCCGATCTGCCGCGGCGTCGTGGCGAAGGGGTTGACCACCTGCACGCCGTCGATCTGCTGACCGTGCTGCAAGTCTTCGCTGAGCAGGTGCTCGCAGCCCTGTTGCTGCGCCGAGGCAACGATCAGCGCGTCCCAGTAGTTCAGGTCGAATCGGCTTTCGATGGCCCACGCCGTTTCCACGGTCGCGTGGTCGATCGCCCAGGGTTGCCATTGCTGATAGCGGCGCACTTCGGCACGCGCGTCTCCGGCCGAGATCGCACTCGTGAACTTTCTGCGCGCGTTGCTGTAGAACTCGTTCAAGACTTGGGTGCTGATGCGTCCGCAGCGGCGCTGCCAGCAGTGAGCAACCCAGGTTTGAGCGCCAGCCCGCTTGGCGGCATCGCGCGCATCGAAGCAATAGAGCAACACGTTGGTGTCGACAAAGACCGTGCCGCTCACTGTGCACCTCGCGCATACATCTCTTCGCGCGTCAGGTAGCGCCCGTCGCTCGTGCCCCAACTCTTGAACTCCAGCGCTTCGCGCATGGCTCGCTCGTAGGCATCGTCGCGGCGCATTTTTTCGGCGAGCAGCTCTCCCACCAGTCGCGACACGCTTGTGTTTCGCCGAGCAGCTTCCACGCGCGCCCAATCGGCGACTTTGTCGTCCATAGTGATGGTGACATTCTTCATCGGCAACTCCACTGAATTCTTGTTGCACTATTCTCGTGAATCACTAGTTCAGTGTCAACCGACCGACTTCTGACGCATCTCAGCGGCTCGCGCGTGCGCCGGCAATCCTTCGCCACGCGCCAGCTCGGCCGCAATCGGGCCAAGGATGTTTGCGCCCGCTTCGCTGATTTCTATGATGCTGCTTCGCTTCTGAAAATCATATACACCAAGTGGCGAGGAAAATCGCGCCGTGCCCGACGTAGGCAGCACATGATTGGGCCCGGCGCAATAGTCGCCCAAGGCTTCGCTGCTGAAAGCTCCCAGAAAGATGGCGCCGGCGTGCCTGAGCAGCGGCTCCCAACGGCGCGGTTCGCGCGAGCTCACTTCGAGGTGCTCCGGCGCGATGCGGTTGCTGATCGCGCACGCCTCTTCCATCGACCGCGTGTGGATCAGTGCGCCGCGGCCTTCGAGCGACGCGCGGATCACGTCGCGGCGCGGCATCTCGGGCAGCAAGAGCTCGATCTGTGCCTTCACCTCGGCGATGTAGGCCGCATCGGGGCACAGCAGGATGCTTTGCGCCAGCTCGTCATGCTCGGCTTGGCTGAACATGTCCATCGCCACCCAGTCGGGCGGCGTGCTGCCGTCGGCGAGCACCAGAATTTCGCTGGGGCCGGCGACCATGTCGATGCCCACCTTGCCAAAGACGCGGCGCTTGGCGCTCGCGACATAAGCGTTGCCCGGGCCGGTGATCTTGTCGACGGCACGAATCGTCTGCGTGCCATACGCCAACGCCGCGATCGCCTGCGCGCCACCGATCGTGAAGATGCGGTCGACGCTAGAGAGCGCCGCCGCGGCCAGCACGAGCGGATTGCGCTCGCCGCGGGTGGCATTCGCCGAGCCGGCGCCGCTGCCGCCACTGCCGCCACTGCCACCGGTAGCCACGCTGCCCTGCACGGGCGTCGGAACGACGAGGATGATTTCGCCCACGCCGGCCACGCGTGCCGGTACCGCGCTCATCAGCACACTCGACGGATACGAGGCCTTGCCACCCGGCACGTAAATCCCCACTCGGTCCAGCGGCGTCACCTTCTGCCCGAGCGACGTGCCATCGGCTTCGCGGTAGCTCCAGCCGCGGCCGCAGGCTTCGAGCTGGCGCTCGTGGTAGCTGCGGATTCGCTGCGTGGCGGTCTCCAGTGCCGAACGCTGTGCGGGCGATATCTCAGCGAGCGCCGCATGCATTTCGTCGCGGCCGATTTCCAGCGCCGACAGCGAGTCGGCGTGCAGGCCGTCGAAGCGGCGCGTGCAGTCGAGCACGGCAGCGTCGCCGCGCGCGCGCACGTCGGCAATGATTTCGGCCACGCGAGACTCGATCGCGGCATCGGCCTGCGCCGACCAGTGCAAGACCTGCGCCAAGCGCGCTTCGAAGTCCGGCGCGCTGGTCGCGAATTGAGCGATCGCCACGGTCATGGGGTCGATTGAGCGATGGCCACGGTCGTGGGGTCACTTCACCGCAGCGGAAAACGAATCGATCAGCGCGCGCAGGCTCTCGCGCTGAAGCTTGAGCGCCGCCTGGTTGACGATCAGGCGCGCCGAGATCGGCATGATGGTTTCCACTTCGACCAGGTGATTGGCCGCCAGCGTGTGGCCGCTCGACACCAGGTCGACAATGGCATCGGCCAGCCCGGTGAGCGGCGCCAGCTCCATCGACCCATAGAGCTTGATCAGATCGACGTGCACGCCCTTGTCGGCGAAGTGGTCGCGCGCGATGCGCGTGAACTTCGTCGCGACGCGGATCCGCGAACCTTGCTTCACGGCGCCCGCGTAGTCGAAATCGGCGCGCGCCGCGACGCTCATCCGGCAGCGCGCGATGTTCAGTTCCAGCGGCTGGTACAGGCCATGCCCGCCGTGTTCGAGCAGCGTGTCCTTGCCGACGATGCCCAGATCGGCGCCGCCGTACTGCACATAGGTCGGCACGTCGCTGGCGCGCACCAGCACCAGGCGCAGGTCGGCGCGGCTGGTGGCAATGATCAGCTTGCGGCTCTTCTCCGGGTCTTCCGCCACGTCGACCCCCGCGGCGCGCAACAGCGGCAGCGTCTCGTCAAAGATCCGACCCTTGGACAACGCGAGCGTGATCACGATCGCGCTCCCCGTTTTACGAGAGTGATCACGATCGCGCCCCGTGTTTTCACGAGCGTGATCACTTCACCCTCTCGATGTCGGCGCCGATCGCGCGCAGCTTGCTTTCCATGCGGTCATAACCACGGTCCAGGTGATAGATCCGATCGACCACGGTTTCCCCATCCGCCACCAAGCCCGCGATCACCAGGCTCGCCGACGCGCGCAGGTCGGTCGCCATCACGGCCGCGCCGGAAAGTTGCGGCACACCCTGAACCGCCGCGGTGCGGCCATCGATCTGGATGTTGGCTCCCAGGCGCAGCAATTCGTTGACGTGCATGAAGCGGTTTTCGAAGATCGTCTCAGTGACGGTGGACGCCCCTTCGGCGATGCAATTCAGCACCATGAACTGCGCCTGCATGTCGGTGGGAAAGGCCGGGTACTCGCTGGTGCGAAAGCTCACCGCCTTCGGCCGCGCCTGGCTGCGGACCCGGATCCAGCCGTCGCCGCTTTCGATCTGCGCTCCCGCTTCGCGCAGCTTGTCGATCACGGCGTCCAGGTGGTCCGCGCGCGCACCGCGCAGCAGCACGTTGCCGCCGGCCGCGGCGACGGCGCACAGAAAAGTCCCCGCCTCGATGCGGTCGGGAACGATGCGGTGCGCGTTCGCACCGGCGAGGCCATGCAGTCGGTCCATGCCCTGAATCACGATGCGCCGCGTGCCCTGGCCCTCGATGCGCGCGCCCATTGCGATCAGCATCTTCGCGAGATCGGGGATTTCGGGTTCCTGCGCGGCGTTCTCCAACACGGTTTCGCCCTGCGCGAGCGCAGCCGCCATCATCAGGTTCTCGGTGCCCGTTACCGTGACCATGTCGGTCGTGATGCGCGCGCCGCGCAGACGATCCGCCGCCGCGATGATGTAGCCGTGCTCGACCTTGATGTTCGCACCCAGCGCCTGCATGCCCTTGATGTGCTGGTCCACCGGGCGCGAACCGATCGCGCAGCCTCCCGGCAACGAAACCTTCGCCATGCCGAAGCGCGCGAGCAGCGGCCCCAAGACGAGGATAGCCGCACGCATCGTCTTCACGAGCTCGTACGGCGCCTGCGCCGAAGCGATGTTGCCCGCATCGACGTGAACGGTGCCCGGCTCGGCGGCGTCACGCATGGCGCTCACGCCCATGTGGCGCAGCAACTTGAGCATCGTCGCCACGTCTTGCAGCTGAGGCACATAGCTCAGCGTCACCGGTTCGCTCGTCAACAACGCCGCGCACAGCTCGGGCAGGGCGGCGTTCTTCGCGCCCGAACTCGACACTTCGCCTTGGAGAGGGCGGCCGCCGCGAATGAGGAGTTTGTCCATGGTCGCTGGCGCAGGGCCCGTCCTTGCTACCAGCTCGTTAGAAGCGAGCCGGGTCGACGCGGGGCGTCCCTGCGGCGGTGTTCAGTGGTGGTGGGTGCCTGCCGCGTCGGGGCTTGCGGCCCATTCGGCGGGGGTCAGCGTCTTCATCGACAGCGCGTGGATTTGCTCGCGCATTCTATCGCCCAGAGCCTTGTACACCTTCTGGTGCCGCGCGACCCGGTTCGCCCCTTCGAACTGCGCCGAGACGATGGTGGCGAAGAAGTGCCTGCCATCGCCTTCGACTTGCAGATGTTCGCAGGCCAGGCCCTGCGCGATGAAGCGTTCGATTTCAGCGGGGGTGGGGTCGGCCATGGCGAAATTATGGCTCACCCGCATCCGCGCGCCGGGGCAACGCGCGGCGCGCACTGGCGCGAGGAATTCGCACGAGGTTCAATGGCGCAGCTTGTAGCCGCTGCGCAGCAGTTGCAGGCACAGGCCGCACACGGCGGCGAGGCTCGTGCCCACGACGCCCAAGCTCAACCACGGCGAGACATCGCTGACGCCAAAGAAGCCGTGCCGAAACCCATCGATCATGTAGAAAAACGGATTCAGGTGGCTCACCGTTTTCCAGAAGTCGGGCAAGGAATGCACCGAATAGAAGACGCCCGACAGAAACGTCATCGGCATCACGATGAAGTTCTGGAACGCCGCGATCTGGTCGAACTTTTCGGCCCACAACCCCGCCATCAAGCCCAGCGCGCCCATCAGCGAAGCGCCGAGCAGCGCAAAGACGACGATCCACTGCGCTTGCGCAAACCCCGGCGGCGCGAACCACCAGGTGACGACGAACACGCCCAGTCCCACCGCGATGCCGCGCACCACCGCCGCGCCGACGTAAGCGACGAACCAGGCCCAATGCGACAGCGGCGTGACGAGCAGGAACACCAGGTTGCCGGTGATCTTGCTCTGGATCAGCGACGAGCTCGTGTTCGCAAATGAGTTCTGCAGCACGCTCATCATCACCAACCCCGGGATCAGGAAGCTGGTGTAGCCAACCTGGTCAAACACTTTCACATGGTCTTCGAGCACATGGCCGAAGATCAGCAGGTACAGCACCGCCGTGAGCACCGGCGCGGCGATGGTCTGCACGCTGACTTTCCAGAAGCGCAGCACTTCCTTGCGGAACAGCGTTCCCGCGCCCTTGAGTGAAATGCCGGTCGTGTTCACCGGTGCACCCTCGCGCTGCGCTCCGTCCCGCCGAGCGGGACGGAGCGCCCCCTTCGGAACGGCCCTGCGGGGGCGCTCATGCCAGAGCCCCCGCCACGCTCGGCGCGCCGGCCATGATTTCGAGGAACACGTCTTCCAGGTCGGCGCGGCCGATCTCGAGGTCTTCAACCTTCACGCGCGCGGCACGAAGCGCCGTCAACGTGGTCTCGACTTCGGCCGCGTCGTGCGCGCTGATCTGCACGGTGCGCCCGGTCACGCGGGCGCGCTGGGCGATCCCGGCCGGAAGCACGTCGTCGGACTTGAAACGCAGCATCGTGCTCGCCGTTCCCGCCAGCAGTGCCGAGGTGCGGTCAAGCGCGACGACGCGCCCCTGCTTGAGCATCGCGATGCGCCCGCACAGCGCTTCGGCCTCTTCGAGGTAGTGTGTCGTCAGCAGCACCGTGTGGCCCTCCTTGTTCAGGCGCGCGATGAACTGCCACAGCGTCTGGCGCAGCTCCACGTCCACGCCCGCGGTCGGCTCGTCGAGCACGATCACCGGCGGCCGGTGCACCAGCGCTTGCGCGACGAGCACTCGGCGCTTCATGCCGCCCGAGAGCTGGCGCATGTTCGCGTCGGCCTTGTCCGTCAGGCCGAGGTTGGCAAGCAGTTCGTCGATCCAAGCGTCGTTCGCCTTCGGGTCGGTGCGAACCCCGAAGTAGCCACCCTGAATTCGCAGCGTTTCGCGCACGCTGAAGAACGGGTCGAACACCAACTCTTGCGGCACCACACCGAGGCTGCGCCGTGCCGCTGCATAGTCGCTCACGACGTTGTGGCCATGCACGGTCACTGTGCCCGAATTGGCGCGCGCCAGGCCCGCGAGCACGCTGATCAGCGTCGTCTTGCCCGCGCCGTTGGGACCGAGCAGGCCGAAGAATTCGCCTCGCTCGATGTCGAAGCTCACATCGACCAGCGCCTGGACTTCTCGGGTGGCGCTCGGGTAGGTCTTGCTGACGTGCTGGAATGAGACGGCGGGCATGCGGGCGGTGATTCTAGGGCGCGCACGGCCATCGACTGCTGAGCGTCCCCCAGAGGGTTCGAGTAGCCCGGCAAAGCCGGATCTGCTCAAGAGTCGACCCGAACCGAGGGCGAACGCCATTGGAGCGTGCCGATCTTGATGCTAGATTGAACCACCCATCGCCCACCACCATGGCTGCCCCACCCAAGAAGCCGCGCCGAACGGCCCAACGCATCCTCGAAGTGACGCTGGAGCTGTTCAACCGTTTCGGCGAGCCCAACGTGTCGACGACGCTGATCTCCGCCGAGATGGGCATCAGCCCGGGCAACCTGTACTACCACTACCCGGCCAAGGACGAACTCATCAATTCCTTGTTCGACGCCTTCGAGCGCAGCCTGCGCGAGCTGCTGCGCGCGGCCAACGACATCCGCAACGTCGAAGACGCGTGGCTGTTCCTGCACATGTTGTTCGAGCTGATCTGGCAATACCGCTTCCTGTATCGCGACCTGAACGATCTGCTGTCGAAGAACCGCCGCCTGGAAACTCACTTTCAGGAGGTGCTGATCCACAAGGGCCAGGCGGTGCAGAAAATGCTCGACGGCCTGAGCCGCGAAGGCGCGATCCGGATCGCCGCGGCCGATGTGGAGCCCGTCGCCACCGCGATGGTCGTGGTGCTGACGTACTGGTTGAGCTTCGAGTACGTGCGCGACCCGAGGCGCGCACTCGAAGCCGAGTTCGCGGGCGCGGCGCTGCTGCGCGGCGCGTTTCATGTGCTGAGCCTGCTGACCCCCTATCTCGAACCCGGCGAACGCGAGCACCTGCAAGCACTGGCCGGCCACTATGCCAAACCCTGATCACAGCCTCTAAGGAGACCCTTGAAATGGCCAAATGGACCGCCTTCCCCCACGCCAATTCCGACTACAGCTTCGATGCCGCGACGCTGAAAAAGAAATGGGCGCGCCTGCATGCCGGCGACGCCGAGCCCCTGCCGAAAGACGACAAGGTGCTCGCCGCATGGGGCCTGTTCCACGCTGGTGAATTCCAGAAGGCGTGCGAAGCGGGCTTGAAAGCCGGCGACGCGGGTGTGACGGTCGCGAACAAGGCGCAGGCGATCTACGCGAACTACCTCGAGAAGAACGAGAAGACGAAGCTGGCGCTGTTTCTGGAAGTGGCGGAACGCGCCGAAGCGCAGGCCGGCGCCGAGCCGAAGAACGCCAACGCCTGGTACCTGATGGCCTACGCGCTCGGCCGATACAGCCAGGGCATCAGTGTGGCCAAGGCGCTCGCGCAGGGCCTGGGCAGCAAGGTCAA
>JANOLA010000340.1:0-5009 GCA_031419535.1 Burkholderiales bacterium
GTCGCGCACGAAAAGCTGGTCTTGCAGGCTCTTCGTCGCCGTGCTGTGCAAGGCGCGCGCGCCGCTGAGCAGCGTGGGAACGAGGTAGGCGACGGTCTTGCCCACCCCCGGTCCCGCCTCGACGACGAGCGCGCTGCGCTGCTCGATCGCCTCGCACACGCCGAGCGCCAGTTGCAGCTGCACCTCGCGCTCGCGGTGCTGCGGGTCGGCTCGCGCCAAAGCGCCGTCGCGCGCGAAGGCGGCGCGCACGGCGTCTTGCAGGGCAGTCACTGGTGCACCCTCGCGCTTCGCGCGGTCCCGCCAAGCGGGACGGAGCGCCCCAAGGCCCCGAAGGGGCCACTGCGTTGCCCTTGGAACGGCCGAGCGGGGGCACTCATCGGGGAGAAGAGAGCGTCGAGACCATCGGGTGTGCGGCTGGCTCGGCGATCATTCGTGGACCAGGCAGCGCTACGGCGGCAATCAAGCAGGTTGAGGCGGGTCGAGTTCCGATTCCAGGCGCATGATCTGGTCGCGCAGCTTGGTGCGTTGTTTCGCGAGCCGGCGCTGGCTCAATTCGTCGCTATGCTGCGCGGTCAAGCGCTCGATCTTGCTGTTGAGTTCGCCCAAGGCCATGCGCAGCTCGATGAGCCGGCGCGAGAGGGAGTGAAGGTTATGGTCCATCGACGCGCGACTTTGTCCCCAATTCGTCGCCAGCGCGCATTCGCGCAGGGATTATAGTTTTCGACCATGGGCATAACGACCGAGAGTTATCGACTTTCCGCGGCCACCGGCATCCATCGGGGCGACCGCGCGTACCAGCAAGACCAGGTCCAAGTGCTCCAGCACCACCGCGCGCCGGGTTGCGTGATGGCCGTTCTGGCCGACGGCATGGGCGGCAAAAGCGGCGGACGCAAAGCCGCCGACCAGGTGATCCTGACGGCGCAACAGCTGTTCGAGCGCTTCGCGCCGAACCGCGAAGACGTCGGCGAGGCGCTCAAGCAATTGGTGCTCGAAGCCCATCTGATGATCAAGCTGACCGCCATCACGTCCGAGGAAGAGCCGCACAGCACCTTGGCGGCGTTCATCATCAGCCCGAACCGCAGTTGCGACATGATTCACGCGGGCGACTCACGCATCTACCATTTCCGCGGCTCGAGCCTGGTGACCCGGACCTCCGACCATTCCTACGTGCAACGCCTGGTCGACGAAGGCCAGCTCGCCGAGGAAGACGCCAACGACCACCCGCAGGCGAACCTGTTGACGGGTTGCCTGGGCACGCACCAGGACCCGCCGCTGACGCACCGCCACATCGAACAGCTCGAAATCGGCGACAGCGTGATGGTGTGCAGCGACGGACTTTGGCACTACTTCACCGCCAAGGAAATGGGCGCGATCGTGCACACCCTGGGACCGCGCGGCGCGAGCGAGATGCTCGTGAACAAGGCGCGGCAGCGCGCCAACGGTGGCGGCGACAACCTGTCGCTGGCGTTGATTCGGGTCGACTCGCTCTGAGAGCGCCCCCAGGCCGACGACATACGTCGTCCGCCCCAAGGGCCGCGAAGGGGCCCCTTCGTGGCCCTTGGGGTCAAGGAAACTTCGGGCGGCTGTGCGTTTCCTTGTGAGACGGTCAGGGCCTGGACGCCCCCGGCTGAGGCAAGGGCGCGACGGGCGGGCGGCTCGATGCCCACTGGGCGTTGCGCTCCATTACCTCACGCAGATGCTCTTGGGCCGCGCGCCGGCGCGCTTCGAATTCGGCGCGGTTTTGCGCCTCCTGGGCGCGCCGCGTCGCGTCGGCGGCGGCTTGCGACGCGGTCGATGCTGGAGGCGCCGCAGTCTTGCTCGGCTGCGCCCCTTTCTCGGCTTCGGCCTTCGTGGTCTGCGGTGGACGTGGCGCCTTTGCGCCGTCGACGGCCCGCGCTGTCTTGTCGCTTTCCGGGCTGCGCGGCGTCTTGGCCGATGCGCTGCCGGCGCCGGGATCTCGCACCTTGGGCAGCACCTGCGCTGACGGCGTCCGCGGTGGCTTTGCCGCCGCTTCGGAGTGCTGCGGCTTTGCCGCCGCTTCCGATGGCTGCGCTTTCGCCGCCGCGTCGCCCTTCGGCACCTTTGCCGCCGCCTCAGCCTGCGCCGCCTTGTCGCGAATTTCCTGTTGCTTGCGTTGCGCCCGCTGCTTGCGCTGCGCCTCGTCGAGCGCGGCACTGCGGCGCTTCAGGTCGGCCAGCGCGAGGCGACGCGTTCGCTTGGCCTGGTCGGCACACGAAGTCACCGCGAAGCGCTCCTGGCACAGCCGCTGCTGCTCGGCATGAGCGGCCTCGACGCGGGCGCGCTCGCGTTCGATCTTTTCGCGTTCGCCGGTCTCTTGCGCGGCGAACGCCGCGCCGGCGCACCCGGCGAACAGCAGAACAAGACAACGCAAGCAAATTTTCAAGGTCATGTGAGCGAGGTGTCGACGCTGCGGCGCGGCTTGTTCAGGAATTGGGTGGACTGCATTTCCAGCAGGCGCGAGACGGTGCGCGGGAATTCATGCGCGAGCGGGCCCTCGGTGTACAGCGCGGCCGGCGGCACGGCGGCCGACAGAATCAATTTCACGTTGCGATCATAGAGGACGTCCACCAGCCAGGTGAAGCGGCGCGCCTCCGACGCCAGCCTCGGCGACATCCGCGGCACGTCGGACAACAGCACGGTGTGAAAGCGCGTCGCGAGCTCGAGATAATCGTTCTGCGAGCGCGGGCCGCCGCACAAGACCTTGAAGTCGAACCACACCACGCCGCCGGCGCGCCGCCGGGTTTGCAGTTCGCGGTGTTCGATGTGCAGCAGCGCCGGTTCGTCTTTCGCCTCGGCCAGGCGCTCGAACGCGGTGTGCATCGCCGCGTCAGCGGCCGCGCCGAGCGGCGTGTGGTACAGCCCCAGCTGCGCGAACGTGAGTTGCCGGTAGTCGCTGCCGTCGCCGATGGCCACCACCTCCAGGTGAGCTTCGAGCAGCGCGATCGCCGGCAGGATGCGCTCGCGGTGCAGGCCGTTCGGGTACAGCGCGCCGGGCCGAAAGTTGGACGTCGCGACCAGGCTCACGCGGTTCTCGAACAGCGCTTCGAGCAGCCGGTGCAGGATCATCGCGTCGGTGACATCGGCGACATGAAACTCGTCGAAGCAGATCAGCCGGTGCCGGCGCGCGATGCGCCTGCCGAGTTCTTGCAGTGGATCGGCCGTGCCTTGCAGCTCCGCGAGTTCGCGGTGCACCTCGCGCATGAATTCGTGAAAGTGCAGCCGCGTCTTGCGCAGCAGCGGCACCGAGAGAAAAAAGCAATCCATCAGGAAGCTCTTGCCTCGGCCCACGCCGCCATGCATGTACACGCCGCGCGGGATGGGCGGGCGCGCCACCAGCTTCGTCAGCGCATTGCCGCGCCGCGCCTTGTACGCCACCCACTCGTCTTCGCAGCGTTGCAGCGACTCGATCGCTTGGCGTTGCCCGACGTCGGCCGAGAAGCCGCGCTCGCGCAGGGTCTGTTCGTAAAGGTCCTTGACGGCCACGGCAGCGCAGGCGTGCCGTTCAGAAATTCAAGCTGCGCTTGTCCACTGCGAGCGCCGCTTCCTTGGTCGACTCGCTCAGCGACGGATGCGCGTGGCAGATGCGTGCGATGTCTTCGCTGCTCGCCTTGAACGCCATCGCGACACCGGCTTCGGCGATCAGCTCCGAGGCGAACGGCCCGACGATGTGCACGCCCAGGATCTCGTCGGTCTTCGCGTCCGCGAGCATCTTCACGAAGCCGCACGTGTCGCCCAGCGCGCGCGCCCGGCCGTTCGCCATGAACGGGAAACTGCCGCTCTTGTAGGCGCGCCCGGCCGCCTTCAATTGCTGTTCCGTCTGGCCAACCCAGGCGATCTCCGGGCTCGTGTAGATGACCCATGGCACGGTGTTGAAGTCGACATGCCCGTGCTGGCCGGCGATGCGCTCGGCCACCGCAACGCCCTCTTCCTCCGCCTTGTGCGCGAGCATCGGCCCGCGCACCACGTCGCCCACCGCCCAGACCTTGCTCAGGTTGGTGCGGCACTCATCGTCGACGACGATCGCACCGCGTTCGTCCAACGCCAGGCCGACGCTTTGCGGATTCAATCCGTTCGTGTTTGCCATCCGCCCGATCGACACGATCAGCTTGTCCACCGTCAGCGTCTGCGGCGCGCCTTTGGCGTCGGTGTAGCTCACCGTCACGCCACTCTTGGCGTTGTCGACCTTGCTGATCGCCACGCCGAGTTCGATCTGCAAGCCTTGCTTCGTGAACGCCTTGTGCGCCTCTTTCGCCACCTGCTCGTCCACCGCGCCCAGAAACACCGGCAGCGCCTCCAGCACCGTCACCTTCGCGCCCAGGCGCCGCCACACCGAGCCCATTTCCAGGCCGATCACCCCCGAGCCGATGACACCCAGCGTCTTCGGCACCGCGGCGATGCGCAGCGCGCCGTCGTTGCTGAGAATCTTGTCTTCATCGAACGCCACGCCAGGCAAAGCGCGCGGGTTCGAGCCGGTGGCGACGATCACGTGCTTGGCCGCCAGCGTTACCGGCTTCTCGCCCGCCACCGCGATTTCATAGCCCGCATCGCCCGCCTTCACGAACGAGCCGCGGCCGTGAAAGAAGCTGACCTTGTTCTTCTTGAACAGGTACAGGATTCCGTCGTTGTTCTGCTTGACGATGCGCTCTTTGCGGCCGAGCATCTTGGTCACATCGAGGCTCAGCTCCTTGATGCCGATGCCATGCTCGGCGAAGTGGTGCCCGGCGTGCTCGTAGTTTTCGCTCGACTGCAACAGCGCCTTGCTCGGAATGCAGCCCACATTCGTGCAGGTGCCACCTGGCGCCGGGCCGCCCTGCGCGTTCTTCCATTCGTCGATGCACGCCGTGCTGAAGCCGAGCTGCGCCGCGCGTATCGCCGCGATGTAGCCACCCGGGCCGGCGCCGATCACCACCACGTCGAAAGATGTGCTCATGGCGAAAGATTTCCGATGCTTCAAATGTCGAACAGCAACCGCGCCGGGTCTTCCAGCG
>JANOLA010000341.1:0-1621 GCA_031419535.1 Burkholderiales bacterium
CCCATTCGCGGTGGGCACCACACGTGCAAGGCACCGGCGGTGTTGGTGGAGCCGGCCACAGAAGACTGCGGTGGTGCTCCGCGAGCGTGGGCCGGAGAACGGGGGCACCACCAGCGCCCTGCCGCCCGGACACCCGCAGACCGCGGACCGCGGACCGCAGGCCGATCAAAACGCCGCAATCACCCCATCGCTGCGCGGATCCGCAGCGCCCAACAGCAGGCCATCCGACTGGCGCACGATCGCCCCGGCATGCCCCATCGTGTCGCTGTAATCGGTGAGCACTTCAACGTCGTGGCCGGCGGCTGAAAGAGCTTCGAGTGTCTTCGGGTCGGTGCGGCGCTCGAACTTGAGCGTCGTCGTCTCGGTGCCCCAGGTCTTGCCGAGCAGCCAGCGTGGTGCGCTGACCGCCGATTGCAGCGTTCGGCCGTAGTACGCGTAGCGGCTGAACACGGCCGCCTGGCTTTGCGGCTGGCCGTCGCCGCCCATCGTGCCGTAGACCATGTGGCGGCCGTCGTCAAACCTTGCGTGCGCGGGGTTGAGCGTGTGGAACGGTTTCTTGTTCGGCGCCAGCGCGAGATGCGATTTCGGGTCGAGTGAAAAACTCGAACCTCGGTTCTGCCAAACGATGCCGGTGTCTGACAGCACCACGCCCGAGCCGAACTCCCAGAACACGCTCTGGATGTAGCTGACCATGCGGCCTTCGCTGTCGGCCGTGCCCATCCAGATGGTGTCGCCGGGGACGGCGGGTTCGGGCCAGGGCAATGCCTTTTGCATGTCCACCGCTTGCGCGCATTGTTCGATGAATTCATCGCTCAGAAACTGCCGCGGCGAGACGCCGAGTGCCGCCATCGTCGAGGGGTCGGCGAGATGGCGATTGCGCACCTTGAAAGCTTGTTTCGTCGTCTCGACCATCGCGTGGTGGTAGGCATAGCCCAGTTCGCTGCGAATGCCGTGGCGCGCGCGCAGCTTGTCGAAGATGGCCAAGATCATCAGCGATGACATGCCCTGCGTCGGCGGCGCGGTGTTGTAGAGCGTGGCGCCGGAAATCTTCAGCGACAGCGGCTCGACCGTCGTCGCCAGGTGCGCGGCCAGATCGCCGTGGCGCAGCGGCCCGCCCAGGCGTTCGTGTTCGGCGCCGATCGCGGTGGCAATGCCGCCTCGGTAAAAGTCGCCCAGGCCGCGCTCGGCCAGCGTTTGCAAGGTGTTGGCCAGCGCCGGGTATTTGCGCAGGGTGTTGACCGCGGGCACTTGCTCGCCATCCAGGAACTGCGTGGCAAAGCCCGGTTGCCGGCCGAGCTCGGGCAGGAACTTGGCCGTGAAGTTGACCTGGCTTTGCGTGACCGGCGCGCCGTTCTTCGCGTACCAAACGGCGTCTTGCAGCAGACGCGACACCGGCAGCTTGCCGCCCAGGCGCAGCGAGTGCACAAGCGCCTCGTGCCAACCCGACACCGCGCCGGCCACCGTGTTCGCGGCCAGCAGCCCGCGCGCCGGAATCGCTTTCAGGCCGCGGCTCGCGTAGAAATCGATCGTCGCCAGCGCGGCGGCGCGGCCGCTGGCGTCGATCGCCAGCGGCTCGCGGCCGGGCTCGGAGATGATCCAGAAACCGTCACCGCCGATCGAG
>JANOLA010000342.1:0-3331 GCA_031419535.1 Burkholderiales bacterium
AGCTGGGTCTGGATCGCATCGCGCAGCCTGGCACGGGCTATCGTGCGCGAATAACACGCGGCGACCAGCAGCGCGTGATGCGCCGCGAGCGGCGCGAACTCGGTCAAGTCGAGGTGCACGCCGACGTCGGCCTTCTCGCGCAGCGCCGGGGTGAGGCGCTGCGCGGCTTGCGGCCAGCGTGGCGAGGTGGTCAGGCACGACGTCGCGGTCACGACGCCGGCTTCGATCAGCGCGACGATGGCGTCGTCGACCGCGGCGTTGAAGGCAAAGTCGTCGGCGGCGACGATGCAGCGTTTCATCCCGGCCGCGCCCGCCGCAAGATGCGCGCGACGATGTAATTCGGCCGGCGCTTCACTTCGTCGAAGACTCGCGCCAGGTACTCGCCGAGCACGCCGATGAACAGCAATTGCACGCCGGAAAAAAACATGATGCTCGCGACGATCGTCGGCCAGCCCGGAACGGTGCCGTCGAAGAGCATTGTTTCGACGATCACCCACACGCCGTAGCCGAAGGCCAGCAGCGCCAGCCCCAGCCCGACCACGCTGGCCGCGCGCAGCGGCAGCGACGAGAAGCCGGTGATTCCCGACCACGCCAGGCGCAGCAACTTCGTGCGCGAGTAGTGGCTCGCGCCGTTGTGGCGCGGTGCGGGAACGTAGGGAACGCCGACCGACTGGAAGCCGACCCACGCGTACAGGCCCTTCATGAACCGGTTGTGCTCGGGCATCGAGCGAATCGCATCGACGACGCGCCGGTCCATCACGCGAAAGTCGCCCGCGTCGGGGGGGATCGTCACCTGACCGCCGAGGCCCAGCGCCTGGTAGAACCAGCGCGCGCCCCAGCGCTTGAAGCGGCTGTCGGTGCCGCGATCGTTGCGCACACCGTAAACCATGTCGTGGCCCCGCTCCCATAGGCGCAACATCTCGTCCACGGTGGCGAGCGGGTGCTGGCCGTCGGCGTCGATGCAGAGCACGATGTCGCCCTGCGCGTGTTCGAGCCCGGCGGTGATCGCGGCTTCCTTGCCGAAGTTGCGCGACAGCTGCAACAGCACGACCGGCCAAGCCGAAGGCAGCGCCACGACGGCCGCGGCGGTGGCATCGGTGCTGCCGTCGTCGACGACGAGGACTTCATAAGAGGCGACTCGCGCCACCAGAAAACGCGCCAGTTCGGCGATGGTGGCCGCGATGTTGTGCGACTCGTTGAACGCGGGCATCACCACCGACAGATGGCTGCGCTGCGCGTCGCGCTGCGGCGTTTCCAGCCGCGCGCCCAGGGCTTCCTGCGCCAATCTCGGGGAGAAATCGGTGTGACCCATGGCCGCGAACTCAAGTTCAATCTCAATCGGAAACTTTACCCCTCGACAGCGCACGGCCGCCGCGCAAGGGGTCCGGTGTCACTTCTTGACGAAACCGTATTTGACCAAGCGCAAATCTTCATCCGCGACCAGACCAATGCCGGGGGCATGATACTTGTACTCGGTGACCAGCAGGTCGATGGCCGAGCCTTCCTTGACTTTCATGCAGCCGGTGAACGTTCCCGCGGGCGTCTTGCAGGTTTCGGTGAGACTCACGATTTCGGCGCGGTCCATCGCGATCGCCGGCGCGATCTCCTGGTAGTAGCGCATCTTCAGCTTGGGCGCGCCCGGCATGATGAGTCCCGGCTTGTTGCCGTTCACGCCGGCGTGCCAGGTGCCGTCGTGCTTGACGATCTTGCCGTTTTCGTAGAAGTCGACGTCTTCGCCGAAATAGAAAACGTCCTTGGTCGCTTCGCAAATCGCGAAGTAGTTTCTGGCCACTTCATAGAGCTGCCCCTTCTTCCACTCGCGTTCCTCGACGACCCGGGTTTCGACGCCGCCGACTTTCTTGGTCTCGTCGAGCACCGTGATCTGGAGCCGTACGCCGCCGCCCTCGAGCACCTTTTGAAAACCGGGTTCGAGAACGAAGTAGGGACTCTTGCCGGTGGTTTGCAGCTTGCACGTCGCGATCTGCGGGAAGTCGAGTTGCCAGTCGGAACTCTCCTTCGCCTGCGCCAGCACGCCCGTGCAGGCGAGGGCCGCCGCCGCGCCCAGAACGCATAGGGATGAGCGAGTTTTCATGGAACACCTTTGTTCGAGTGAATGAAGAATGGCAAGACTGGGAGTGGTGTCAGAAGCGGAACAGCACGCCGATCTCGGGCGCGGTCTGGCGGTCCTTCTTGGTCAGGCCCTGACCCAGGTTGAGCTTGAGCGTCGCGTTCTTGCTGATCGCGTACTGAGCTTCGCCGATGATCGACAGCTCCGACTCTTCGCCCTCGAGCGTGAGCGCGACGGTCCACTGCGGCGACAGCTTCTTTCCGCCCGCGCCGGGCGAGACGTGATGGTGCAGGCCGACGTCGCAAGACGCGCGGGGCTGACCGCCCTCCTACGCGCGCCTACGCGAGAGGACGCTCAGACGACGGCGATGAAGATGTCGATCGGCCACTCGATCTCGGCGTATTCCTTCGCTTGCGTGTAGCCCAGCGGCAGCGAGATGGCCGCCGCGACGATCACCGCCTGCCAGCCCCAGAACACGAATTTGGCGAGCTTCGGCGCGAACAGCGGCACCTGGCAGGTGCGCTGCACGACGTGAAAGCTGGTCGCAAACAAGGTGCAGCCGCGGAACGCGAAGATCACCGCATTCGTGTGCAGCGGGGGCAGCCTGCCGTAGCTGAGCCATGGAACTCCGAAATTGAGTTCCGGCCAGGTGAGCTGCGCGGCGATCAGCACGCCGACCGCCATGCCGACGATGCCCCAGAGCGGCTTTGAGGACGCGACCCCTGCAATTCAGCACCGAGTGTGAGCTGGCAGTCCCTCATTTCGGGGTTGGCGCGGCGAGAGGCGCCTTCCGACAATGGGTTGACCGATACGCGCCGCCCCGGCCCGTTTCACAGCCCGGAGAAGGGGGAGCAATGCTTGAAAACGCCTGGTTCCGATTCGGTCTGTTCCTGATCTTCGTGGGCGTGTGCGTCGCCCAGGCGCTGCCGGCGAAGAGCAACAAGCCGCCTGTTCATGGACATCAGCTCGTCGGTGAGTACCGGCTGCCGCTGGAGGCGATCGACCGCTACGCGGACATGGAGGCGGCCAGGGCCGGGCACGAGCCGCGGCGCGCGGACTCGAAATTCGCCGATGCGCTGCCGTGGGTCGGCCCGGGCCAGGCGGCTGGCCTCGGGCGCAACCCCTATACCTTGGCGTTCACCGTTCACGGCGTGGCCCGGGCGGCAGGCGAGGTGGCTGCGCAGTGGCAGGCCGGCTGGGAGATTCAGGAAACCGATGGCACGAGCCTCCTGACAAGCCGCGAGGTGATGATCGAGGTTCCGC
>JANOLA010000343.1:0-2613 GCA_031419535.1 Burkholderiales bacterium
GAAGCTCACCGGTTTTAAGCGGCGAGAGCGTACGTAGAGTCGTTCGCAGTTACTTTGTTTCCAGTGGATTTACGAGCGAACTGGTGCTCGGCATGCCCTGTTCCAACTCCGAACCCACGTCGAAGCCAGGTCAGCCCCAGAACGGCTAGTTTAGGCCAAGCCGGGCAATTGCAAGAGCTGATTCGGGTGCTCGATCACGTGGTCCGCGCCCCATTGCTCGATGCTCTCGCCGATGCCGAGGTAACCCCAGGCGACGGCCACCGTCATCATGCCCGCGGCGCGGCCAGCCTGCACGTCGCGATGGTCGTCGCCGACGTAGACGCACTCGGCGGCGGCGACGCCGATGCGCCGGGCCGCCTCGAGCAGGGGCGCGGGGTGCGGTTTCGCGTGCGGCGTCGTGTCGCCGCTGACGAGGGTGCGGGCTTGCAGGTGCAAGCCCAAGGCCTGCACGACGGGTTCGCTGAAGCGGGCCGCCTTGTTCGTCACGATGGCCCAGGGAACGGCGCGCTCGAGCAGGTCTTGCAGGAGTTGCACGATGTCGGGAAAGATGTGCGTGTCGCGCGTCATGCGGCTTTCGTAGCGGCTCAGGAACTCCTCGCGCGCGGCGCCGAACTCGGCGTGCGCGGGGTCCATGGCGAGCGCCCGGTGCAGCATGCCGCGCGCGCCCGAGCCCACCATCGGCCGGAAATGCTGGAGGGGCAATTCGGGCAGGCCGCGCACGGTGCGCATCTCGTTGGCGGCGCCGGCGAGGTCGGGCGCGCTGTCGATCAGCGTGCCGTCCAGGTCGAACAGGATGGCCTTGAAGCGCGCGCCGCCGCTGCTCATGCCGACTTGCGCCACGCCATCAGGTAGTTGACGCTGGTGTCCCCACTCAAGCTGTAGCGCTGGTTGAACGGGTTGTATTCCATGCCGCGCATCTCGCTCAAGCAAAGGCCCGCGCTGCGACACCACCCGGCCAGTTCGCTCGGGCGAATGAAGCGCGCGTATTCGTGCGTGCCCTTGGGCAGCAGCTTGAGCACATGCTCGGCGCCGACGATGGCGAACAGGAACGACTTGGCGTTGCGGTTGATCGTCGAGAAGAACACCCAGCCGCCGGGTTTGACGAGCTTGGCGCACGCGTCGACCACCGACGACGGGTCGGGCACATGCTCGAGCATTTCCATGCAGGTCACGGTGTCGAACGCTCCGGGCATTTCCGCGGCCAGCGCCTCGGCCGACACCTCGCGGTAGCTGATTCCCGAGGTCTGGGCTTCGAGCGCGTGCAACTGCGCCACTTTCAGCGGCTTCGTTGCCAGGTCGATCCCCAGCACTATTGCTGCGCGCCGCGCCATCGCCTCGGCCAAGATGCCGCCGCCGCAGCCCACATCGAGCGCCGCCTTGCCGGCCAGCGGCGCCAAGGCGTCAATCCAATCCAGGCGCAGCGGGTTGATCTGGTGCAGCGGGCGGAACTCGCTCTCGGGGTCCCACCAGCGGTGCGCCAACTCGCTGAATTTGGCGAGCTCCTGAGGATCGGCGTTCACAGTCATGATTGCCCCGATGTTAGCGGCGCGGCACCCTGCAACGGCAAACCGGCGCGCCAAAAAACAAACCCCGCCGAAGCGGGGTTTGTTCGACCATCACAGTCAAATCATCAGCGGCGGGTACGCGTACCCACGACTTCGATTTCGACGCGGCGGTTCTTCTGCTTGCCTTCCTTGGTCTTGTTGTCGGCCACGGGCTGCTTCTCGCCTTTGCCTTCGGTGTAGACCCGGTTCTTCTCGATGCCCTGGCTCGTCAGGTAAGCCTTGACGGACTCGGACCGCTTCACCGACAACTTCTGATTGTGGGCGTCGTCGCCATCGGAGTCGGTGTGACCCACCGCGATGATGACTTCGAGGTTGATGCCCTTCATCTTGCTGACCAGGTCGTCGAGCTTGGCCTTGCCTTCCGGCTTCAACTCTGCCTTGTCGACGTCGAAAAACGCGTCCGCGGCGAACGTCACCTTCTCGCTCACCGGCGGGGGCGGCGGCGGCGGGGGAGGCGGAGGCGGCGGGGGAGGCGGTGGCGGCGGCTTCAACGCGCCATCGCAATTGGCATTGGCCGTTGCCGGCGTCCAGTTGGCGTCGCGCCAGCACAGATTGTCGGCGCCACTCTTCCAGACAAGGCCGAACGGATTCACCCACTGGTCCACACCCGATGACTGCGCGGAGGCGCTGGACACCGAAGCGGCAAGAGCGGCTGATGCGAACAGCGATGCCACCTGATTCAGTTTCTTCATGTCTTCTCCTCTTGGCTTACCTAGGTTCCGAGCGTCGGCGAGTGCGCCTCGACACGACGGTTCAATTGCCGACCTTCCGCCTTGACGGCGTGAGAGCGAGCCCAACCGGACGCGGATTGTGCCATAGGGATGTGGCAGCGCAATCGATCCGACGGCCGCAATTAGAATTGCAGCGCGTGCGCCACACCTTTGGCGCAAAACCGCTTCCAGCCGCGCCAGGCGCTCCCTTGCCCACTCCCCCCGCATGACCCAATTCGCCAAGGAAACCCTGCCCATCAGCCTCGAAGAGGAGATGCGGCGCTCCTACCTCGATTACGCGATGAGCGTGATCGTCGGGCGCGCGCTGCCCGATGCGC
>JANOLA010000344.1:0-5817 GCA_031419535.1 Burkholderiales bacterium
CCTTGCGCAGGGTTGTAGCTGAAGGGGGCGGAGATGTCCAGCGTTTCAGGCAATGGTGTTGTCACAGCACAAAAATCCGCTGAGCGCGCGTTCACCCTGGGCCGAGGCCAGCGCAAGCAGCGACCCCGACGGGCCGCGCCGCCATTGGCGCAAGTCGTCGCTGACCTCCACCTCGACGCCGACGCTGAATTCGGCCGGCCCGGACCACACCAGTTGCACGGCGCGCGGCACCGCGTCGTCCGGCTTGGCGTCGCTGCGCTTGCTCGCTTCGCCCAGGTCCAGCAGCCAACCCGGCGAGCGCTGTGCCGTGCTACTCGGCGCCACGCCGCGCGCGGGGCGCACGTCGATTCGATTCCCCTGAACCGTCACTTCCAGCGGCGACGGCCAGGGCTTGCCGCTCGCCGGGCGCTGCGGCAGCGCATACATCGCCACATCGCGAAGCTGCTCTTGCACCTGCGACTGCGCGGCGCGCGGCGCGAGCAGCGCGAACGGCACGCGTTCGCCGGCGGCGTCGACGATCCGCAAGTCGCGCAGTTCGGCTTGTTCGGTGTGCGCATAGGCACTTGCCGGCAGGGCGATGCGAACGAAGGGCGCGCTCGCTTGAATCTCGATCGGTGCATTGAAACGGTAAATGGCGTCTTCGGCGCTCGCTGAGGTGGCGCCGGAGGCGCACAGCATGCCGCCGAGAAGCAACGCCACGCTGCGCGCAAAGTGGTTCCCTCTCCCTGTCCCGCTTGCGGGAGAGGGTCGGGGTGAGGGCAGGTGCCCGGGGGACGGAGGCTTCCCGCCAGCCCTCACCCCAGCCCTCTCCCAGAGGGAGAGGGAGCAAACATTCAGCCGCTCAGACATTCGCCGGCTCCTGTTTCGCTGGGCTGGCCGGCATCGGCGCGACGTAGCCGATCAACAGCATCAGCACGCCCACGCCGATGAACGAGACGATGCGCGTCACGGTGCCGGTGGCGGACAGGTCGACGAGAACGAGCTTCAGCACCACGGCGCCGAGCAGCACCGCGCCCACCAGCCACGGCGTGCGCAACGCACGGCGCGCGGCGAGCCACATCAGCACCAATGCCGTCGCGCTCCACAGCAGGCTGATGCCGGTTTGGACCGCGAGCGTGTCGACCCAGGCGTTGAAACGATAGGGCACGCCGCCGTAGTGGTGAAAGCCGCGAATCAAAATCGCATTCAGCCAGACGAACCCGGCGGCCGCTGTCACCTGCATTGCCAGGTAAGGCTGCTTTTCGAGCAAAGGCTGCGCCGGCGCGCCGCGCATCCACAGCCAGGCGCCGAGCAGGGCAACGCCGACGCCCAGGTCCAGCGGATTGAGCAGCGGCACGTGCGGCAGCGGCGCCGCGGCGCCGTTCGACGCGAGGTTGGCGAGCAGGCTCCACAGCAACAATCCGGCGGCGATGATCGCCGCGCCATGCGTCTGGTACGCGGCGGCCGCGGCGCGCACCGGCCAGCGCTGCGCGATTGCCGGGCGCGGCAACAGCATCAGCAGCACGGCCGGAACGACCAGCCAGCCGAGCCACGCCCAGGCGCTGTCCAGGTCGCCCCAGTCGCGCGTGATCGAGCGGCCCTGCAACGCGCCGAGCGCGGCCAGCACCAGCAGGCCCAGCGTGTGCACGGCGTGGCTGGCCGGGGCCGGCCAGCGCGACGCGGCGCGCCACAGCACGAAGCCATGCACCGCGAGCGCGAGTGGCCAGGCCCACCACCCGCCCTGCTGGAGGGGTGAAGACTGTGTTGCGGCGCTGATTCCGACCAACAGCCCGAGCAGCGGCGCATGCGCGACCACGGGCCAGGCGATGCGCGGCCAGTCCAGCCGATGCGAGGCCCAGGCGTAAGCCGCGGCAATCGCGCTCAGGCTCGCCAGCCACGCCGTCAACTCGAAGCGCGGTGCGGCGAAGTTGCCGATCTGCGACGCGGTGGTGACGAGCAGCCACGTGGTGCCCCAGGCGATCAGCAGCGGCTCGGCCACGGCCTCGTGTCGCGTGGGCGATCCAGTGTCGATGCTCACATCGACCGGCGTGAAACCGCCGAACTTCTTCACGAAGAATGCTGCCGCGAGCGACGCCGCTGCGGCCATCAGGCCGTTGAACAGCATGCCATTGAAAAACGTGTTGGGGAAGCCGTGCCGGTCGTGGGCATAGAACATCGCGAACCCAGCGAGGAACAGCAAGGCGTAGCCGAACAGGCGCGGTGCGGTGCGCTGCTGTCGCAGGCCCAGCCACACGAGGCCCGCGCCTTCGAGCGCCCAGGCGCCGGCGGTGCCGCGGGCGTCGAGCGCGAACGGGATGACGAGCGTGAGGAACACCGTCGCGACGCCCAAGCTCGCCTCGAACGTGACGGCGAGCACCGCTCGCTTGCGCATCCCCATCGCGAGCAACACGTAAAACAGCGCGAGCACGAGCGCCGACACGGCCGTGCCATATTCCATATGACGCACCAGCGAGTGTTGCAGCGCGAAGGCCATCGTCGGCAGGCCGAACAGCAGGCTGCCGTTGACCCAGACGTCGCTGCGCTGCGGCGGCGCCGCGACGGTGTTGCTGCTGGCGGCGCCCGCCTCGCCCAGCGCACGCCGAACCGGCATCAGCAGAATCGCCATGAACACGAGGAAGTAGGCGATCAGGAACGCCTGCGTGCTCGCATAGTGGTCGCTTTGGTACTTGAGCACGCCCCACGCGGTGCCGACGAGAAACGTGGCGAAGAAGCCGATCAGGTTCAGCAGACGCCAACTCCGATGCCAGGCGACCGCCGCAATGCCCAGGTCGAGCACGAGGTAGTAGCCGAACAGCGCGACGTGGTTGCCGGCGCCGGTGGAGACGAGCAGCGGCGTCGCGAAGCCGCCGAGCGCGCCGATCACGGCGAGCGCGCGCGCGTCCTGCAACACGGCCAATGCCGCGGCGAGAGCGGCGACCACGACCATGCAGGCGAACACCGGGCCCACTGCCAGCACGCCATAAAAGCGAAATGCGACGAACAGCGTCAGGTACAGCACCGCGACCGCGCCGCCTTGCAGCACCTGTGCGTAGGCAGCGCGTTTGTCGCGCAAGCGCCAGCCGAGCACGAGCAGCACGAGGGCTGCGCCGGCGATGCCGGCCAGGCGCACCTGGATCGGTACATGCACATGCTCAGCGGCCAGCTTGGCGAGGAACGCGAGGCCAATGAACAGAATCGCGACGCCGAGCTTGACGATCGTGTTGCCGCCGAACAGCCATTGCTTGACCGCTGCGAGCGGGTCGCCGGCGGCGGGTTTTGCAGAGGCACGGGCCATCGGTTGTGCCGCGGTCGGAACATCGCCCCACAGAGAACCGACCTCGGTGTCATGGGGCTCATCGCCCCATTCGGTTTCGGGGGCCGGCTCGGCCTGGGCCGCAACCCGGGGCGCTGCTGCGCCCGTTGCCTGTGCGGGCACAGCTGCTGTGACAATTTCAGGTGCTGAAGCGACCTCGGCGCGCTGCGGCTCGGGCGCTTGCACGGGATCTTGGCCCGGCAACTGGCCTGGCATCTGCTCCGGCATCTGCCTCGGCGCCTGGACCGCAGCCCCGACCGGAGCCTTGACCGTTCCGACGCCGGCGACGCCCGATTCGCCGCGCCACACACCCAGGTCATGCAACTCGCTGCGCAGCGCCGCGATGTCGAGCGCCTGCCGGTGCGACGTCCACGCGAGCCACGCCAGCACCGCGCCCACCAGCGCGCCGAAGCCGTCACCCAGCACGCCGCCGATCGCGGCGCCGGCAATCACGCCGAAGAATTTCAGCAAGCAGGCCCCTTCGGTTCCGCGAGGCGCCGACTCTACCCCGGCAAGCCCCTCGAGCCAGCGTGTGGAATACGCGAATCGCGAATTTGCCGACCTAAACTGGCGCAAACCCGGCCTGACACGACGCCCCGTGGCGCTAGCATCGCGCCACCGAAATTCGGGATCGCCCATGCCGGGCCGGCCGAGCTGGGTCGCATTCGAGGGAGCCGCGTTGCAAGCCACCGACATCCGCCAACCCGACTACTTTCACAAAGTGGTCGACTGTCAATGGGCGTGCCCGGCGCACACCCCCGTTCCCGAATACATCCGGCTGATTGCCGCCGGGCGCTACGCCGACGCCTACATGGTGAACTGGCAGTCCAACGTGTTCCCCGGCATCCTGGGCCGCACCTGCGACCGGCCGTGCGAGCCGGCGTGCCGGCGCGGCCGCGTCGAAGAAGCGCAGGCCGAGCGCCCTGAGCCGGTGGCGATTTGCCGGCTGAAGCGCGTCGCCGCCGATTTCAAGGGCGATGTGTCGGAGCGCCTGCCGCGCCCATCAGCGGTGAAAAACGGCAAGCGCATCGCCTGCGTCGGCGCTGGGCCGGCGGCGCTGACCGTGGCGCGTGACCTGGCGCCGCTCGGCTACCACGTGACGGTGTTCGACTCCGACATGCAGGCCGGCGGCATGATCCGCTCGCAGATTCCGCGCTTTCGCTTGCCCGAGGAAGTGATCGACGAAGAAACCGGCTACGTGCTCAAGCTCGGCGTCGAGTTCCGCGGAGGCACGCGCATCGATTCGATGCAAGCGCTGCTCACTGAAAACTGGGACGCGGTGTTCGTCGGCTGCGGCGCGCCGCGCGGGCGCGACTTGTCGATTCCCGGCCGCAATGAGGCGGCTGCGCAAATCCACATCGGCATCGACTGGCTCGCCTCGGTGTCGTTCGGCCACACCACGCGCATCGGCAAGCGTGTCATCGTGCTGGGCGGAGGCAACACAGCGATGGACTGTTGCCGCAGCGTGAAGCGCCTGGGCGGCGACGACGTGAAAGTGATCGTGCGCTCGCCGTTCGACGAAATGAAAGCCTCGCCGTGGGAGAAGGAAGACACGCAGCACGAAGGCATTCCGATCCTCGACTGCCTGGTGCCGCGCGCGTTCTTGCACGAGAACGGCAAGCTGGTCGGCATGACGTTCGAGAAAGTGCGCGCCCAGCGCGACGCCAAGGGCAAGCGCCAACTGGTGCCCACCGGCGAGCCCGAGCAGCGCTTCGAGTGCGACGAGGTGCTCGTCGCGGTGGGTCAGGAGAACGCCTTCCCGTGGATCGAGCGCACCTGCGGTCTCGCCTTCAACGATTCAGGGATGCCCGTCATCGATGAAGTGACGCTGCAAGCGAGCCTGCCCAATGTCTTCTTCGGCGGTGACGCCGCGCTGGGCCCGAAGAACATCATCTGGGCCGTCGCCCAGGGCCATGCCGCGGCGATTTCGATCGACAAGTTCCTGCACGGTGAAGACGTGAAGCAGCGCCCCGCGCCCGGCGTGACGCTGGTGTCGCAGAAGATGGGCATTCACGAGTGGAGTTACGACAATTCCGTGGCGCCGGACCTGCGCCACAAGGTGCCGTGGCGCGACGTGAACCAGACGCTCCGCAACATCAAGGTCGAAGTCGAGCTCGGCTTCGATGTGGCCACCGCGTGGAAAGAAGCGCAGCGCTGCCTGAACTGCGACGTGCAAACCGTGTTTTCAACCGGACAGTGCATCGAGTGCGACGCCTGCGTCGACATCTGCCCCACCGACTGCATCACGTTCACCGGCAATGGGCTTGAGGCCGACCTGCGCACGCGCCTGCGCGCGCCGGCGCGCCAGGCCGACCAGGCGCTGTATGTGTCGGAGCTGCTGAAGACCGGGCGCGTGATGATCAAGGATGAAGACGTGTGCCTGCACTGCGGCCTGTGCGCGGAGCGCTGCCCGACGGGCGCCTGGGATATGCAGAAGTTCTTCTACGCGGAGGCAAAGGCCGCACCGGCGGTCAACCAGCACCACAATGCCTACATCATGTGAGACCGTCACCTCCCCCGTCCTG
>JANOLA010000345.1:0-15224 GCA_031419535.1 Burkholderiales bacterium
CCAGATCGTCGTGGCGTTCCAGGCGAACGCGCGGCAAGGCACGCGCGCCCAGCTCGACCGCGGCGACGTCAAGCACTCGACGAAAAAGCCGTGGCGCCAGAAGGGCACCGGCCGGGCGCGCTCGGGCATGACTTCGTCGCCACTGTGGCGTGGCGGCGGACGGATTTTCCCGAGCAACCCGGACGAGAACTTCACGCACAAGGTCAACAAGAAGATGTACCGCGCCGGAATGGCAGCGATCTTCTCGCAGTTGGCGCGCGACGGTCGCCTGGCGGTCGTCGATTCGATGAAGGTCGATTCGCCCAAGACGAAATTGCTCGCCGCGAAGCTGAAGGCGATGGGGCTGGACTCGGTGCTCGTGATCTGCGACGAGGTCGACGACAACCTGCTGATGGCGTCGCGCAACCTCGCCAACGTGCTGATCGTCGAGCCGCGTTATGCCGACCCCTTGTCGCTGGTGTTCTTCAAGAAAGTCTTGATGACCAAGGCGGCAATGGCGCAAATCAAGGAGATGCTGTCATGAGCACGGCAAGCGTGGCCAAGCCCAAGTACGACGAGGGCCGCCTGGCCCAGGTGCTGGTGGCGCCGATCATCTCGGAAAAGGCAACCTACATCAGCGAGAAGCGCAACCAGTACACCTTCAAGGTACTGCGCGGCGCGACCAAGCCTGAAATCAAGGCGGCCATCGAGCTGATGTGGAAGGTGGAAGTGACCGGCGTTCAGACCGTCATCCAAAAGGGCAAGTCCAAGAAGTTCGGCCGCTCGATGGGCCGGCGTGACCACGTCAAGAAGGCGTATGTGTCGCTCAAGGAAGGCCAGCAACTCAATCTCGGCGGGGAGGCTGCGTAATGGCCATCGTCAAAGTCAAACCCACGTCGCCGGGCCGTCGCGCGCTGGTGAAGGTGGTGCATGCGCATCTGTACAAGGGGCGCCCGGAAGCGTCGCTGGTCGAGCCGCAGATGCAGAACTCGGGGCGCAACAACAACGGCCACATCACGATTCGCCACAAGGGCGGTGGCCACAAGCACCACTACCGCGTTGTCGACTTCGTGCGCAACAAGGATGCGATTCCGGCGAAAGTGGAGCGCATCGAGTACGACCCGAACCGCACCGCGCACATCGCGCTCGTGTGCTACGCCGACGGTGAGCGGCGCTACATCATCGCGCCGCGCGGCCTGGAAGTCGGCGCGACGATCCTGAGCGGCGCCGAAGCGCCGATCAAGGCCGGCAATACGCTGCCGATCCGCAACATCCCGGTGGGCTCGATCGTGCATAACGTCGAGATGCTGCCCGGCAAGGGCGCGCAGATCGCGCGTTCCGCCGGTGCTGCCGTAACGCTGCTGGCGCGCGAAGGCACCTACGCCCAGTTGCGCTTGCGCTCGGGCGAAGTGCGGCGCATCCACATCGACTGCCGCGCGACGATCGGCGAAGTGAGCAACGAAGAGCACAGCCTGCGCCAGTACGGCAAGGCCGGCGCGCGGCGCTGGAAGGGCATCCGCCCGACGGTGCGCGGCGTCGCGATGAACCCGGTGGACCACCCGCACGGCGGCGGCGAAGGCCGTACCGGCGAGGGCCAAGCACCGGTGTCGCCGTGGAACACGCTGACCAAGGGTTACCGCACGCGCAACAACAAACGCACGCAGACGATGATCGTTGCGCGGCGCAAGAAGTAAAGAGCAGAGGCCGCCATGACGCGTTCACTCAAGAAGGGCCCGTTCGTCGACCATCACCTGATGGTCAAGGTCGAAAAGGCCTCGGCGACGAAAGACAAGAAGCCGATCAAGACCTGGTCGCGCCGCTCCACGATCCTGCCCGATTTCATCGGTGTCACGATCGCCGTGCACAACGGCAAGCAGCACGTGCCGGTCTACATCACCGACCAGATGGTCGGGCACAAGCTCGGCGAGTTCGCCCTGACGCGGACCTTCAAGGGTCACCCGGCGGACAAGAAAGTCGTGAAGAAATAAGGGATGGCAGCGATGGAAACCCGTTCAATCGTTCGTGGCGTTCGCCTGTCGGCCGACAAGGGCCGACTGGTGGCCGACCTGGTGCGCGGCCGCCCCGTGGACCAGGCGCTCAACATCCTGGCGTTCACGCAGAAGAAGGCCGCCGGCATCATCAAGAAGGCGCTGGAGTCGGCGATCGCGAATGCCGAGCACAACGACGGCGCCGACATCGACGAGCTCAAGGTCAAGACGATCTTCGTCGAGCAGGGCACGTCGCTGAAGCGCTTTTCGGCACGCGCCAAGGGCCGTGGCAACAGCATCATGAAGCCCACCTGCCACATTTACGTCACCGTCGGAAACTGAAAGACCATCAGATCATGGGACAAAAAATTCACCCGACGGGTTTCAGGCTGCAGGTCACGCGCAACTGGTCGTCGCGCTGGTACGCGTCGAACAAGAACTTCGCGACGATGCTCGCCGAGGACCTGAAAGTTCGCGAGTACCTCAAGACTCGCCTGAAGAGCGCCGCGGTGTCGCGCATCCTCATCGAGCGCCCGGCGAAGAACGCGCGCATCACGATTTTCTCGGCACGCCCGGGTGTCGTGATCGGCAAGAAGGGCGAGGACATCGAGAACCTCAAGGCCGAATTGGCGCGCCGCCTGGGCGTGCCGGTGGCGGTGAACATCGAAGAAGTGCGCAAGCCCGAAATCGACGCGCAACTCATCGCCGACAGCATCACGCAGCAGCTGGAAAAGCGCATCATGTTCCGCCGCGCGATGAAGCGCGCGATGCAAAACGCGATGCGCCTGGGCGCGCAGGGCATCAAGATCATGTCGTCGGGGCGCCTGAACGGCATCGAAATCGCGCGCTGCGAGTGGTACCGCGAAGGCCGCGTGCCGCTGCACACGCTCAAGGCCGACATCGACTACGGGATCTCGGAAGCCAAGACGACCTACGGCGTGATCGGCGTCAAGTGCTGGGTCTACCGGGGCGACCGCCTGGCCAAGGGTGAGGTGGCGCCCGCCGCGAAAACCGAAATGGGTGAAGACGACCGCCGCACACGGCGTCCGGCGCGCCCGGGTGCCCCGGGAACCGGCGCCCCTGGCGGCCGCGGGCCCCTGCCCGACCGCGCGCCACGCCGCGTGACGACGGCTGCGCTGGCCGACGGCTCCGACAAACCTGCCGACGGCGCCGCCGCTGCGGCACCGAAAGTCCCGACCGTCAAGCGCATTCGCAAAGCGGTGGCGCCTGACGCTAAAGGAGAGTAATCAATGCTGCAACCTGCTCGCAGAAAATTCCGCAAGGAACAAAAGGGCCGCAACACCGGCGTTGCGACGCGTGGTGCCAAGGTGTCGTTCGGCGACTTCGGCCTCAAGGCGTTGGAGCGCGGGCGCCTCACGGCGCGCCAGATCGAAGCGGCGCGCCGCGCCATCTCACGCCATGTGAAGCGCGGCGGTCGGATCTGGATTCGCATTTTTCCGGACAAGCCGATCTCGCAAAAGCCCGCCGAAGTGCGCATGGGCAACGGCAAAGGCAATCCGGAGTACTACGTTGCCGAAATCCAGCCGGGCAAGGTGCTGTATGAGATCAACGGCGTGCCCGAGCAACTGGCGCGCGAGGCGTTCTTGCTCGCATCGGCCAAGCTGCCGCTGCGCACGCGCTTCGTCGCGCGCATGATCGGCGGCTAAGGAAGAAAGCAGAGAAGCACCATGAAGACATCTGAACTTCGCGCCAAAGACGTGCCCGGCCTGCAGAAGGAAGTGAGCGAACTGTTGAAAGCTCATTTCGGCTTGCGCATGCAGAAGGCATCGCAGCAATTGAACAACCACTCGCAGTTGGGCAAGACGCGCCGCGACATCGCGCGCGCCAAGACCATCCTGGCCGAGAAGAAGAAAGGGGCCGCCGAATGACCCAAACCCAGACGCAAACCCAGAGCCCAACCGAGGCAGGCGCGGCGAAGCCGAAGAACACGCGCACGCTGGTGGGCAAGGTCGTCAGCGACAAGCGCAGCAAGACCGTCACGGTGCTGATCGAGCGCCGCACCATGCACGAGCTCTACGGCAAGATTGTCGGCAAGTCGAGCAAGTACCACTGCCACGACGAAAAGGGCGAGTACAAGCTCGGCGACGTGGTCGAGATCGCCGAATGCCGGCCGATTTCCAAGACCAAGGCCTGGACCGTGACACGCCTGGTCGAGAAGGCGCAAGGCGTCTAGGGTCGTCTAGGGTCTATTCACCTGCGGCAGGGGGGCTTGCGCCCGCCCTCGCCAGCAAAACGGCCGGAACGCTGGGATACTGGCGGCCGGCCGTTCCCATTTCCGAAACTTCTTCAGGAGAAACGCGATGCTCAAGGTTGGAGACAAACTGCCCGCCGGAAAACTTCAGGAATTCGTCGAAGTCGAAGGCAATGGTTGTTCGCTGGGCCCGAACACGTTCGAACTCGACAAGCTGACCGCCGGCAAAAAGATCGCCGTGTTCGGTTTGCCCGGCGCGTTCACGCCCACCTGCTCGGCCAAACATGTGCCCGGCTACGTGGAGAACGCAGCGGCGCTGAAGGCCTTGGGCGTGGATGAAATCTGGTGCGTTTCGGTCAACGACGCCTTCGTGATGGGCGCCTGGGGCCGCGAACAAAAAACCGCCGGCAAGGTGCGCATGATGGCCGACGGCAGCGCCGATTTCAGCAAGGCCACCGGCCTGACGCTGGACCTCACGAGCCGCGGCATGGGCCTGCGCTCGAACCGCTATTCGATGCTTGTGCTGGACGGCGTCGTGAAGTCGCTGAACGTCGAAGGGCCTGGCAAGTTTGAAGTGAGCGACGCGACCACGTTGCTCAACCAGGCGAAGAGCGTCCTGCGCTGACCCCTCACTGCTGATCGTCAACCGCCCCTAGCGCCGGTCCCCGCATCGGGGCCGGCCCGTTGGGCGGCCACGATGGGCTGACGCGATGGAGCTGCGAGAGGGCATTCGCAAGCACGGCTTTCGCAAGTGGTACGAGCGCGAGCTGATGCACAGTCACGGCTACCTGCTGCTGTTGCTCGCCTGCGCCATCGGGTTGATGACGTCGTTAGCGGTGTTCAGCAACGCCGCTTCCGCCGCACAGCGTGCGCTCGACGCGGCGGCCATCGCGCTGTTGGCGGCTGTGGGAATCTGGTCGCTGCGTCGCTACTTCTTCCTGCTGATGCACGCCGAGCATGTGGCGAATCAGGCAGTGTGTTCAGAGTGCAAGGCCTATGGACGCTTGAAGCTCGTCGAGGGGCAGACGGGGCCGAGCGAGTCGCTCCAGGTGTGCTGCCGCCAGTGCCGGCACGAATGGGCGATCGTCGACTGAGCAGCGCCGACCGTGCGACCGTGCGTTAGCACGGCGTCAGAACATCTGGCCGATCAGCAGCGCCACGAAGCTCAACAAGACGCTGCTGGCCAGCGGAATGAACCATTCGCGGCCCAGCAGCCGGAAGCGAAAGTCGCCGGGCAGTTTTCCGAGCCCCAGCTTCTCCAGCCACGGGTGGAGCTGGCTGAAGATCAGCAGCGCGAGGAAGATGACGAACAGCCAGCGCAACATCAATGGGCTTTCAGTGAATCTTCACAGTGAAGCTTCACAGTGAATCCTCACAACATATGGCAACGATCGCCAAGCGCGAAACCCAGGCTCTCGAACTCGCAACCCTTGGCAAAACCGATCACCTTGAACAGCTCGCCCATCTCGTGTTCGTTGATGAGCTTTTGCGCATGGGCGCGCTCGCGCAGGTCCGCCGACTCCAACATCCCGAGCAGCCCACAGTTCATCAGGAAGCGCGCCTGCGACGTGTAGCCCAGCACCGACAGGCCGGCCGTCTGGCCCGCCAAAGCGATGGCGGTGAAATCGAGATGGGCCGTGATGTCTTTTTGCCCCACGTCGACGAGCGGATTGTCGTCGCAAAGATGCGCGCGGTGGCACATCAACGTGCCGCCTGTGCGCTGCGCATGGTAGTACTCAGACTGCGGAAACCCGTAGTCGATGAAGAACGCCGCGCCGCGCTCCAGGTGCTGCGCCAAGGTCGCGATGAACGCCTGCGCCTGGGCATGCATCTCCGTCGTCGTGCCGGCGGCCACGCCTTGCTCGAACGGCGCGCTGAGCAGAGTGGGGCGGTCCTGCCACGCCAGTCCATCACCGTGCCGCACCACCCCGCGTTCCAGCCATGTCGCGCCGTCGTGGTGCAGCAACTGCACCGGCATCGCATCGAGCACTTCATTGCCGACGATCACGCCGCGAATTTGCGGCGGCAAGCTGTCATGCCAGCAGACGGTCGCGCCGAAGCGCGCGAGCCGCTGCGTCTGACGCTCGCGCAGCACGCCCGACAGCTCGACGATGCAATAGCGCTGCACGCGGTTGCCCAAGGTGCCCAGCAACTGCTCGGCCAGCGCGCCGCTGCCGGCGCCGAACTCCCACACTTCATCGCAGCTGCTCGCGCTCAAGGCTTCTTGCATGGCGCGCGCGAGGGCGCGGCCAAACCAGGGCGAAAGCTCGGGCGCGGTGACAAAGTCGCTGCCGCTGCCGGGCATGAGGCCGAACTTGATGCCGGATGACGCGTAGTAGCCCAGGCCGGGCGCGTACAAGGCGAGCTCCATGAAGCGGTCGAACGGCAGCCAGCCGCCTTGTTCCTCGATGGCCCGGTGGATCAGCTCCAAGAGCGGCGCCGATACACTGCGGACCTGAGAAGTCGATGGCATCGCCGGATTGTAGAAAGCATGCACGCACGCCCTGTTTGTCTGGTGACCGGTGCCGCGCGCAGGATCGGCCGGGTCATCGCGCTTGAAATGGCAGGCCACGGCTTCGACATTGCCGTGCACTACCGCAATTCGCGCGCGCAAGCACTCGAGGTTGTGGCCGAGGCTGCCGCGCTGGGTGCGCGCTGCCAGGCCTTCGCGGCCGATCTGTCGCAAGAGCAGGGCTGTCTTGACTTGGCCGCCGCGGTCGTGGGCGGGCTCGGTCGCCTCGACGCCGTGGTGAACAACGCGTCCACGTTCGAAGCCGACGCTGTGAACTCGTTCAGCCACCGCTCGATGGAGCTGCATTGGCGCGCCAACACGGCGCCCGCGGTGCTGCTGAGCAAGGCCTTGCACGAGCATCTGCGCAGGCGCGGCGCCACCGGCTGCGTCGTCAATCTGCTGGACCAAAAGCTCTGGAACCCCAACCCCGATTATTTTTCCTACACGCTGTCCAAAGCCGCATTGCAGGCCGCGACGACGCTGCTGGCGCAGGCCTACGCCCCGGTGCTGCGGGTGTGCGGCGTCGCGCCCGGCCTGACGCTCGCCTCGGAGACGATGAGCGCGCGCCAGTTCGACGCCGCACAGCGCATGAACCCATTGCAGCGCTCGTCCACGCCGCAAGACGTGGCGCGCGCCGTGCGTTTTCTGATCGAATCGCCGGCGATCACGGGTGCGAGCCTGCTGGTCGACGGCGGGCAGCACCTCACCGGGCAATCGCGCGACGTGCTGTACCTGACGCCAGATGGGCACGCAAAGCCTAAATCGACGCCATGAGTGACCTGGCACTGCTCGCCGACTGCCGCCGCCTGTTCGTCCGCGACATGGAAGTGATGGTCAATATCGGTGTGCACGATTTCGAGCGCCATGGCGCACAGCGCATGCTCATCGACCTTGATGTCTACGTTCCCCTGACCGCTTCCACGCCCGTGCGCGACAAGCTCGACGAAGTGCTCGACTACGATTTCATGCGCCGCGGCGTGTTGGAACGAATCGGCCAGGGGCACATCGAATTGCAGGAAACGCTGTGCGACGACTTGCTGGCGTACCTGCTCGCACGCCCCGAAGTGCTCGCGGCGCGCGTGCGCACCGCCAAGCTCGACGTGTATCCCGAGTGCCGGGAAGTCGGTTGCGAAAGATTTTCAGTCAAGGATGGCACATGACAGAGCCGAAAGAGCCGACAGAGCCGACAGAGCCGACAGAGCCGACATGCACGCCCACGGCGAACAAGCGCTCGGTCGACACGGCGAAGCTCGACAAACGCCTGCACCGCCTGGTGGGTCAGGCGATCGGCGACTTCAACATGATCGAACATGGCGACAAGGTGATGGTCTGCGTCTCGGGCGGCAAGGACAGCTATGCGCTGCTCGACATCCTGCTCAGCTTGCGCCAGCGCGCGCCGATCCACTTCGACCTCGTCGCCGTCAACCTCGACCAGAAACAGCCCGGCTTCCCCGAGCACGTGCTGCCTCAGTACCTCGCGTCGCGCGGCGTGCCGTTTCACATCGAACAGCGCGACACCTACTCGGTGGTGAAACGCGTGATTCCCGAAGGCAAGACGATGTGCAGCCTGTGCTCGCGCCTGCGCCGCGGCATCCTGTACCGCGTCGCGGGCGAGCTGGGCGCCACCAAGATCGCGCTCGGGCACCACCGCGACGACATGCTGCAAACGCTGTTCATGAACATGTTCTTCGGCAGCCGCATGAAAGGCATGCCGCCCAAGCTGGTCAGCGACGACGGCAAGAACATCGTGATCCGCCCACTCGTCTACGTGGCCGAAACCGACCTCGAGCGTTGGGCCGCCTACCGCGAGTTCCCGATCATCCCGTGCACGCTGTGCGGCAATCAGGAGAACTTGCAGCGCGTCCAGATCAAGCGCATGCTGCGTGACTGGGAGCGTGAGTTTCCGGGGCGCGTCGACAACCTGTTTTCGGCCATGGGCAACGTCGTCCCGTCGCACTTGATGGATCGCAAGCTCTATCCGTTCACAACGTTGAGAACAAGCGGTGTCGCGCAAGCCGATGGCGATCGCGGGTTCGACGACGAGCCGCAGCCACCCTGTGGCGGCGCCGGGGTGCCGGTGGTTTCGATCGTCGAGGCCATTGAGAACTGACGCCGCAATTCAGATTGGGAGGCCAGCGCATGCGCCCCATCACCCCAGCCATCCTGTTATCGATGCTGTTGCTGGGCGCGTGCGCCACGCCGCACCAGCTCGACAATGACGTGTCGACCTACAGCCAATGGCCGACGCAGCGCAAGCCGGCCAGCTACGCATTCGAGCGGCTGCCGTCGCAGGAGGCACGGCCAGAACAGCAGCAGCAGCTCGAAGACGCGGCGCGCCACGCGCTCGAAGCCGCCGGTTTCACATCTTCAGCCGAGCCGAAGGACGCCGATGTGAGCGTTCAGGTGGGAGCCAGGATGTCGGCGGCGGAACGTGCCATCTACGAAGATCCGTTCCACTGGCGCGGTGGATTCTCCACGCGCTGGCGGCGCGGCCTCCATTCGTCATGGGGCCTGGTCTACACGGTGCCGAGTTATGCGCGCGAGGTGGCGCTGCTGATTCGCGACCGCAAGTCAGGCCAGGTGCTCTACGAAGCGCGCGCCAGCAACACCGGCAGTTCCAACGCCGGCCCGGCGCTGCTTTCGGCGATGTTCGATGCGGCGATGAAAGACTTTCCGCATACCGGCGTCAACCCGCGGCGCGTGACGGTCGAGCTGAGTCAGTAGCTGGCCAGCCCCATCGCTTTCAATCAATCCAGCGCTCAAGGCGTGGCGCTGGCCGACAAGGCCCGCAGATCGCCCTCCCAGCCCTTGAGTTTGCCCACCAGCACCTGGCGCTGCGCCGCGCTGGTCGCGTTGTGAACCTCGGCCATGAAATTGCAGTTGTACTGCACCAGGGCCTGGGCGTAGCGCCGGTAGTCCGGGCGTGGCGAATGCGTCATGCGTTCGAAGTAGGCGCGCAGCGCGGCCTGGGCCTCGTCGCGGCCCGCTCCTTCCCCTTTCAGACGCCGCAGCAATTGCAGCGCGTCTTGCTGGCGCGCCTGGCGTTCGTTGAACCAAAGCTCGGCATCGAACGGGGAGCCAGCAACCAGCTTGGCGATTCGCTCGCGCTGGGCTTCGTCAATGCGGCCGTAGAAGCTCTCGGCGCGATCCACCGCGCGGCGAATCGCTTCCTTGCGGCGCTGTGCGGGGTCGGCCTGCAGGTAGTCGTCTCGAAACTCGGCGTTCGCTTTTGCGTAGCGGCGTTCGATGTGCGCAATCTGTTGCGGCGTCAGCGTGAGCAGCAGCTCGGCGGCCGGGCCGACCGCGCGCTCCAGCGCGACATCGATGCGGCTGCGCGAGTTGTCCCACCACTTGCAGAGCTGCTGCGGCGTCGTCGGCTCGAGGGCCTCGGCCTGGGCCTGGACCAACAGCGCGGTGTAATCGGGCAGCTGGGTGCGGCGGTGCCACACGTGCCACTGCGCCAGCGCCTGGCGCGTCGGGTGCGACTGCGTATCGTTGAAGTCGACGTAGCCGTCGAGCCACCAGTAGGCCAGCTCGTCGGCCTGGTTATAGCCAAATCGTAACGCGCTGCAAGCGCCGAGCAAGCTGAGCGCGGCGGCGAGCAACGCAATAATTCCCAACCGAAACGAGGAGCGGCTCATGGCGTTGAACATCGTGATCATGGCGGCAGGCAAGGGCACGAGGATGAAGTCGAAGCACCCGAAGGTGCTTCACAAACTCGCCGGCCGGAGCCTATTGCAGCATGTTTTGGACACCGCCGCCAAGCTCGACGCGCAGCGCATCGTCGCGATCACGGGCCATGGCGCTGCCGCGGTAGAGGCCGCCGTCGAGGCGCCGAATCTGCGCTTCGTGCGCCAGATGCCGCAGCTCGGCACCGGCCACGCGGTTCAGCAAGCCGTGCCCGCGTTGCCTGACGACGGCACGACGTTGATCCTGAACGGCGACGTGCCGCTGATCCAGGCCGAGACGCTGCGCGCGCTGGTGCAGGCCTGCGCAGGCCGCCAGCTCGCGCTGCTGACGATCGAACTGCCGGACGCCACCGGCTACGGCCGCACCGTTCGCGAGGGCCAGGCGGTGCGCGCGATCGTCGAACACAAGGACGCCACGCCTGCCCAACGCGCGATCGCCGAGGTCTACACCGGCGTGATGGCGGCGCCGACGGCGCTGCTCAAGCGCTGGCTATCGCTTCTCACGAACGACAACGCACAAGGCGAGTACTACCTGACCGACGTGGTGGCGCTCGCCGTCGCCGAAGGCGTGCCGGTGACGGCCACAGCGGCGCGCTTCGAAACCGAGGTGCTGGGCATCAACAGCCCGCTGCAGTTGGCCGATCTCGAGCGGCGCTACCAGCGCCAGCGGGCCGACGGATTGCTGGAATCCGGCGTGCGCCTGGCCGACCCGGCGCGCTTCGACCTGCGTGGCGAGTTGAGCACCGGCACCGACGTCGAGATCGACGTGAACTGCGTGTTCGAAGGCCGCGTGCAACTCGGCGACAACGTGCGCATCGGCGCGAACTGCTGCATTCGCAACGCGAGCATCGCCGCCGACGTGACGATCCTGCCGTTCACCCACATCGACGGCGAGGCGCTCGGCGTCAAGGTCGGCGCGGGCTCGTCGATCGGCCCGTTCGCGCGGCTGCGCCCCGGCGCCGAGCTGGCGCAAGACGTGCACATCGGCAACTTCGTCGAAGTCAAGAACTCGACGCTGGCGCGCGGCGCGAAAGCGAACCACCTCGCGTACCTGGGTGATGCGACGGTGGGCGAACGCGTCAACTACGGCGCCGGCAGCATCACCGCGAACTACGATGGCGCCAACAAGCACCGCACCGTGATCGGTGATGACGTGCACGTGGGCAGCAACTGCGTGCTGGTCGCGCCGATCACGATCGGCGCGGGCGCGACGATCGGCGGCGGCTCCACGGTGACCAAGGCCGCGCCGGCCGGCGAGCTGACGCTGGTGCGCGCCAAGCAGGTGACGATCGAAGGCTGGAAACGGCCGGTGAAGAAAAAGTAGTCAGGGCAACGCTGAACAAGTCCCGCGCGTCAGGTTCGCGCTGCAAGCTCGGCCGTCTCCACGGCCAGGCACAAGTCGTCCCAGGCGCGCGCCTTGTCCTGCGGGTTGCGCAGCAGATACGCCGGGTGGTAGGTCACGATCAGCGGTACGCCCTGGTAGCGGTGCACGCGCCCGCGCAGCGCGCCCACCGGCTCGTTGCTGCGCAGCAGGCTTTGCACCGCGAAGCGCCCCATCGCGACGATGATTCGCGGCTGCAGCAGGGCGAGCTGACGGATCAGGAACGGCTCGCACTGCGCCAGCTCATCTAGCTCCGGGTTGCGGTTGCCTGGCGGCCGGCACTTGATCGTGTTCGCGATGTAGACCTGACGCTGCGGCTCGGCCTCGCCGCGCGTTAGGCCGATCGCGCGCAACATCGAATCGAGCAGTTGCCCCGACTTGCCGACGAAGGGCTCGCCCTGCAAGTCTTCCTGCTCGCCGGGTGCCTCGCCGACGATCAGCCATTGCGCCTGAGTGCTCCCCGTGCCGAACACGGTTTGTTTGCGGCCCTCGCAAAGTTTGCAGGCGCCGCAGATGGCGACCGCTTCGCGCAGCGTGTCCCAGCCCATCGCTTCGATGCCGGCCGGCCGGTGGCCACTTGAGAGGGCCGGCGCCGACGCCGCCGGCCGGGCGGGCTCGGTGGCGTGCGCAAGCGGCGGGGCGGCGCGCGCCACTTCGCTCGCACCTGTGCGCGCAACTGCAGTCGAAGCTAGACTTGAAGTTGCGGCGAGCGCTGACACTGCATTCGAAGTGACAACTTCCAGCTCCGACTCCGGTCCCGCCACCGACGCCGCATCCGCGCCGGTCGTCAGCGCAGCGCCGGCCACGGGCCACACGCGAATGCCCATCTCGCGCAGCATCGCGAGCTGCCGCTCACTCCAGCGCATGCGGCTCGCCGCTCGGTGCGGCCCCGATATCGATGCTCATCACAACGGCGTCTTCGCGCGTGTCCCCCGCGGCGGGGTAGTAGCGCTTTCGGACTCCCCGCGTCACGAAGCCGAAGCGTCGATACATGCGCAGCGCGCGCTCATTGCTGGTCCGCACTTCGAGCCACAACTCGTCCGCCCCACGATCCTCGCAAATCTGCAGCAGCGCGTCGAGCAGCGCGCGGCCATGGCCGCGGCCCTGTTCGGCGGGCGCGACGCTCAGGTTGAGCAGGTGCACTTCATCGACGCCCGGCATCGCGACAAAGTAGCCGAGCAGGTTGCCGCGCGAGTCGCACAGCAGGCGGCAGACGTGATCGGCCGCGATCGAGTCGATGAAATTGCCGCGCGTCCACGGGAATTCGTAAGCGGCTTGCTCGATGCCGAGCACGGCGTCGACGCTCTGCCGCGCCATCGGCAACAGCCGCAGGGTGTTCGACAGCACCGCGTTCACTGGTGCACCCTCACGCTTTGAGCGTGGCGCGCTCGGCGACGGTTTGCGCCACCTTGTCGCGCACATAGCTGGGTACCGCGTCGCCGGCGTCGAGCGCGCCGCCTTGCGCCCATGAGGCGCGTGCCAGCGACAGCAGGGCTGCTGCGCGCGGCAGCGCTTGCGCGTGGCACAACGCCGACCCACTTTCGAGCCGCCCGGCAAATCCGGTCAGCGCGTTGCCCGCCACATGTTGCGGGGCCTGCTCGTGCCACTTTGCGTTCAGCGTCTCGACCGTTGCCAGCGCGGGAGCGTCCAGCACGCGCCAGAGACCCTGCTCGAACTGAAACTGCGCCGCATAGATCTGGTCCATGCGGGCATCAACGGCGGCCCAGACCCGAAGCTGTGGCGCGCTCTGGCGTGCGTCTTCGGCCACCGCCATCAGCGTATCGATGGGCAGCACCGGCTTGCCCGCACCGAGCGCCAAACCCTGCGCCACCGAGCATGCGGTACGCAGGCCGGTGAATGCGCCCGGCCCGCGGCCAAAGCCGATCGCATCGAGATCGGCCAGCGTGGCGCCGGCGCATCCGAGCAAGGCCAGAATCGTCGGCAACAGATCGGAGGAAGCCTTCGCGCCGCCGGCAGATTCGTAGATCCACTGCCGATCGCCGACACACAAGCCGACGTGCATCGTCTCGCCCGAGGTGTCGAAGGCCAGCAGGCGGCTCACCGCAGCGCCCCCGAGGCCGATGCGACGCCGAACGCGCTCAGCGTGGGCGGTGGGTTCGAGCGTGCGATCGAGATGCCCGAGGACCGGATGCACAATATCGCGACAGCGCAGCCAATGCCCAGCCACTGTTGGCCTGAAGTCATCGGTGCAGTTTAGGGCAACGCGCCTTCTCGAATGACCGCAATGAACTTGATCGACACCCTCGGCTTCGTCGCCGCCACGCTGACGACCGCGTCGTTCGTGCCGCAGGCCTGGCTCACGTTTCGCACGCGCGACGTGAGCGGCATCTCGCTCGCGATGTACAGCGCGTTCACGCTGGGCATCGTCGCCTGGCTCGTCTATGGGCTGATGCTCGGGGCGTGGCCGGTGATCGTCGCGAATGGCGTCACCTTGGCACTGGCCGCGGGGATCTTGTCGATGAAAATCTGGATCGGTCGGCGCGGCTGAACGAGCCCACGCCGGGGCATCGGGAATTCAGAAAGGATTGCCGGTCGCGCGAGTGAGGGCCAGGCTGCCCAACAGGGAATGGCCACCGCTGCTGAAGAGCCGATCGGTCGCCCACAGATAGCTGCCGGCAGTGGCACTGGCGGCCGGCGCGGGCGGGTGGGCGAGGGTCAGCGTCGTGCAGGAAGTCGGCCCCAGGCCAGCGATGCACGCTGCGTCCTTGGCGTTGGCGAGCCCGGCGATTGCCGGGTTCTTGGCGACGGCTTGCACCGTCTCGTCGGTCAGCAGCAAGCCGATGCGGCGACCATCGTTGATGATGTTGATGCGCAGCCGGGCGTTGAACTCCGCCGTCAAGCGCTTGAGCAGCGCCGCGCGCCCCGGCGTCAACGTGTCCTCGCTGAGTGCGAAGGGTGTGAGGCTGAGGTCGGGCACGGTGGAAATCAACACCTTGCCGCCCGAATTGGCGATGCGGTTGACTTGCCCCGCGAGTGCTTCGCCGGCCGCCCGCACGACGGCAGTGGCCGCGGGTTCGCTCTGGGGGTTGGCGACGACGAGCGCGTATTGGTCGAAGATGTCGTTCGCGCCGGCCAGCAGCGTCACCAGGTCTTTCTGGACGAAGCCGCCCACGGCATCGATCTGCGCCGGGATGCTGCCCACCTGGGCGCCGGCAGCCGCCAGCATCAGCACCGTGACCGGCGCGCTGCCATTGGGGCAATGCTCAAGCGACAGGCCGTAGAAATTGGCGAGGATCTGCACCCACAAGGGATTGGCCTTGCAATCGAACTGCGGGTTGTCGGGGGCGACCAGCGCGTTCACGCTGTACTTGCTGCCGCCGCTGTTGAGCACGCTGGTTTCATCGCCCAGCACGATCAGGCGCCGAGCCACGAAGCGTTCGATCGGCTCGCCGCCGCCACACCCGGCCAACAATGTCACCACACCAACCGCAGCCACCAGCGC
>JANOLA010000346.1:0-2471 GCA_031419535.1 Burkholderiales bacterium
CACCGGCTTCGCTGAGCCTGGCGGCCGGCGAGACCAAGTCCTTCACGGTCGCGTTCACGCGCACCACGGCAACGCTCAACAGCTACAGCGGCGGCCAGCTGCGGCTGAGCGACGGCACGCACACCGTTCGCGTGCCGGTGGTGGTGCGGCCGGTGGCATTGGCCGCACCGGCGCAGGTCGGCGGCTCGTACAACGTCACCTTCGGCTACAGCGGCGTGTTCACGGCCACGCCGCGCGGGTTGGTGGCAGCGGCAGTGACGCCGGGGACCGTGACCCAGGACCCCGACCAGACCTTTGATCCGGCCGACGCGACGGGAACCGTGGCCATCGCGGTGTCGATCCCGGCGGGTACGACATACGCCAGGTTCTCGCTGTTCGACGCCGATGTGGCGCCGGGCAGCGACATCGACCTGTATGTGTACCGGGGCGCGACCTTGGTTGGTGTGAGTGGCAGCGGCACCTCGGCCGAAGAGGTGAACCTGGTCAACCCGGTGGCTGGAAGCTACACCGTCTACGTGCATGGCTGGGGTCTGCCGGCGGGCACCTCGCCGTTCAAGTTGAACACCTGGGTACTGGATGCGACGGCGGCCGGCAATATGAGCGTCAGTGCACCTGCCTCGGCAGTGACCGGTGCGACGGGTGCCATCGGCATCACGACCAGTGGATTGGCTGCCGCTACCAAGTACCTCGGCTCGGTGGTCTACGGCGGCCCCGCAGGCCTGCCCAACCCGACCATCGTGCGCATCGACACGCCTTGATTGGAAAACCTGAACGCTGAGCGACGACGCTCGGCAAAACGCCCCGCGGACTGATCCGCGGGGCGTTTTCATTCTGGCCGGTGGGGCGTCAGACGCGCGGGTCTGGCACCGGCTCGGCGATGCGATCTCGCGGGCAGTAGAACGGCTGGCCGCTTGCAGCGGCGTGGTATTCGAGGATTTCCTTGCCGGCGCGGATTCGAATGCGGTAGCCTCGCACCAGCGCCTGCGTGTACATCATGCCGAGCTGCGGGCAGCCGAGCGAACCATCGGGCCAGGTGACCGCCTCGGCTTGTTGCACCTCGAGGGTCGCCACATCACGTTGGGTCCGGCGCGCCGCATCCTCCAGCGCTTTCTGAACCATCGCTTGAAATTGCGTCGTGTTCATGGGTGCTCGTCCTTTGCTGGGACCTTCCGCGTCTGCGCCTGCGGCGTTGGGCGGCGGGCGAGCCGCACTTGGCGGGCGAATCGGCGAAACGTCTTCATTGGCTGCGTGGGAACAGCCGCTGAACAACCCGCCGATCAGGGCTCCCAAGATCAAGGCAAGAGTTGAACTTCGCTGCATGTGATTGTCTCGGCGTTTCCCCTATTTTCCGACCGGCTGGCCGGGCGCACCATGCGTTCCCCGGCCTCGGCCAAGTTTCTTTTGCGCACACCGCGCCACAAACGCGTATGTCCGAACTCTCCTCAATTCCGACGCACACCGCGCCGGGAGCTCAGGAGCTTGCTTTTTCTCATGCCAAAAACATGGAGTGACAACATGCAATTTCGAATCATTCGGTCAGTCGCGGCAGCCGCCGCCGTAGTTGGTTCTCTTGTCCCCGCCCAGTCCGGTGCCGCTCGTCCCGAGCCGGTCGCGGAGGAGGGCCAGATCGTCACCCCGGTTTGGATGCCGCTCGGCGTGGGCAAGCAGCCCGTCACCGTCGTGCTGCAACTCGGCGGCGACCCGGTCGCTGTGCAGCAAGGCAATGCCGGGCGCAGGCTCGACCGGCGCGAGAAGGACCAGATCAAGGCAACCCTCAAGGCATCCCAAGACGCCTTGCACGGCAACATCGAAGGGCTGGGCGGCACCGTGGTGGCCAAGTACCAGGCGGCCTACAACGGCGTCAAGGTTCGGATTGGGCGCGACAAGATCGAACAACTCGCAGCGCTTCCGGGCGTGCTGGCGGTGCGCCCGGTGTTCCCGATGGAACGCAACAACGTGCGCGGTGTCTCGTTGATCGGCGCGCCTGCCGTGTGGCAAAGCCTGGGCCTGCATGGCGAAGGCGTGAAGGTTGCGATCATCGACACCGGCATCGACTACACGCATGCCAATTTCGGCGGCCCTGGCACGGCGGCCGCTTACGACGCCGCGCACGCGGCCGAAACGGCGCCGGCCAACCCGAGTTATTTCGGCCCGAACGCGCCACGCATCAAGGGCGGTATCGACTTGGTCGGCGATGACTACAACGCCAATGTGGCGGGCTCGATTCCCAAACCCGACCCGAACCCGCTCGATTGCAACGGGCACGGCTCGCACGTCGCCGGCTCGGCGGCGGGCTCGGGCGTGACGGCGAACGGCGCTACCTATACCGGACCCTACAACGCCGCCACGATCACCGGCAATTCCTGGACGATCGGCCCAGGCGTGGCCCCGAAGGCCGACCTCTACGCGGTGCGCGTGTTCGGCTGCGTTGGCTCGACCGATGTGACGGTCGAGGCAATCGAATGGGCTGT
>JANOLA010000347.1:0-5801 GCA_031419535.1 Burkholderiales bacterium
ATCCCATTCGCGATCGTCTGGAAGAACCGCTCCTCTTCCTGCTTCAGCACCTCGGTCACACGCAGCCGCTCGCGCCGCAGTTCCGGGTACGCCTCGCCCATCTCTTCGGCGAGCGTCGCGACCAGCGTGTAGAAAAACGGCTTCCTCGCGCCGAGCTTGTAGCCATGGCGAATGGCGCGCCGCGCAATCCGGCGCAGCACGTAGCCTCGGCCCTCGTTGCCGGGGATCACGCCGTCGGTCACGGTGAACGCGCAGGCGCGAATGTGGTCGGCAATCACTTTCAGGCTCGGGCTGTCTTTGTCGGCGCCGCCACTGGACGCTGCGCCGGCCGCATCGACCGCGCCCTTCGCCGCCGCGAGCAGGGTGACGAAGGTGTCGATCTGATAGTTGCTGTGCACATGCTGTAGCACCGCCGTCAAGCGCTCCAGGCCCATGCCGGTGTCCACGCTCGGCTTGGGCAGCTTGTGCATCACGCCCGCCTCGTCGCGGTTGAACTGCATGAACACGTTGTTCCAGATCTCGACGTAGCGGTCGCCATCTTCCGCGGCGGAGCCCGGCGGGCCGCCCGCGACTTCGGGCCCGTGGTCGTAGAAGATCTCGGTGCACGGCCCGCACGGGCCCGTGTCGCCCATCATCCAGAAGTTGTCCGACGCGAAGCGCGCTCCCTTGTTGTCGCCGATGCGCACGATGCGCTCGGCCGGCACGCCGATGTTGTTGTTCCAGATCTCGTAAGCCTCGTCGTCTTCGGCGTACACCGTGACCCAGAGTTTTTCGGCGGGCAACTTGTAGACCTGGGTCAGCAACTCCCACGCGTAGGCGATCGCGTCGCGCTTGAAGTAGTCGCCGAACGAGAAGTTGCCCAGCATTTCGAAAAACGTGTGGTGGCGTGCCGTATAGCCCACGTTCTCCAGGTCGTTGTGCTTGCCGCCCGCGCGAATGCACTTCTGCGACGTGACCGCGCGGCTGTACGTGCGCTTGTCGAAGCCGAGGAACACGTCCTTGAACTGGTTCATGCCGGCGTTCGTGAACAGCAGCGTCGGGTCGTCACCCGGGATCACCGGGCTCGACGCGACGATCGTGTGGCCCTTGGCCTCGAAGAACTTGAGGAACTGGTGGCGGATTTCGGAGGCTTTCATGCGGTTCAATCTATCCCAAATCGGGTTCTGGATACAGGCGAACGCCGGCACTCGGCGCAGCGGCGATCAGGTCGGCGTCGAAGGTCGCGAGTGCCGCCTTGCGGCGCAGCGCCAGTTCGAGATACAGCGCATCGTAAGCGCTCAATCGATAAGCACGGGCCAGCTCGAGGTTGCGCACCACGTCGACGATGTGCGTGTCCACCAGCGGGTTGAGTGCCGTGATCGCGGAGAGTGCCCGGCCCACAGCCGCGGGAGCGGCGCCGCGCCGTTCGGCTTGAACGAGCGCGTTGGCCACTTCCGCATGCCACAGCGCGGGAACCAGGAGCTCGGCGTCTTTCAGGAGCGCCAAGCCCTCGGCATGCGGACGCAGCGCCTTGGTGTGCAGCACGTAGCGCAGCAAAAACGACGCATCGAGCACCACCGACGTCGGCGCGGTTTCAGGGCTGGTCATGGACGGCCGATCACTCGCGCCCGGTGCGCACCAGATCGGCCACTGCGACTGCTCCCGTCACCACGATGGGCTTGAACGCCAACAAGGCGTCGATGGCGGCGCGCCGGCCCGCGGTCGCTGCGCGCCGTGGCCGGCCTACCGGAACCAGCTTGGCCACCGGTTTGTTGTGGCGCGTGATCACCACTTCTTCGCCACGCTCGGCGCGCGCGACCAGCTCTGACAAATGTGTCTTGGCGTCGAACAATCCGATCGATTCCATGGGTGGCACTCGGTTGGTTGAATAAACCAGATTCTAGCCGTGCCGACGGGTTCCACCTGACCCCGCCTGCCCCCAACCCGCTGGGGCGCGATACAGTGCGCGCTTACCCGGAGTCGACCGGGAGGATTCCCTCATGGACATGAAGACCTCACCCCTTTCCACCCTCAACGACCCGAAGTTGTTCAAAACCGACGCCCTGATCGGCGGCGAATGGGTTGGCGCCGGATCGCGCTTTGCCGTCAACGACCCCGCCACCGGGATGAAGCTCGCCGATGTCGCCAACCTCGGCCCGGCGCAGGCGAATGCGGCGCTGGAGGCTGCCAACAAGGCCTGGCCGGCGTGGCGCACCAAGACCGCGAAGGAACGCGGCGCGATTCTGATGAAGTGGTTTCACCTGCTGCACCAGCACGCCGACGACCTGGCGCGAATCATGACGGCCGAACAAGGCAAGCCGCTCGCCGAGGCGAAAGGCGAAGTCGGCTACGCGGCGAGCTTTCTCGAGTGGTTTGCCGAAGAGGGCCGGCGCGTCTACGGCGAGACGATTCCCACCACCGACAACAACAAGCGCTACCTCGTCATCAAGCAGGCGATGGGCGTGTGCGCCGCCATCACGCCGTGGAACTTTCCGATCGCGATGATCACGCGCAAGGTCGCGCCGGCGCTGGCTGCGGGCTGCACCGTGGTGATCAAACCCGCCGAGCAGACGCCGCTGTCGGCGCTGGCCGTGGCCGAACTCGCGATGCGCGCCGGCATGCCGGCCGGCGTGTTGAACGTGCTCACCGCGGATGCCGAGCAATCCATCGCCATTGGCAAGCTGCTCTGCAGCAGCGACATCGTGCGCCACCTCTCGTTCACCGGCTCCACCGAGGTGGGCAGAATCCTCGCCGCGTTATGCGCGCCGACGATCAAGAAGCTCAGCCTCGAGCTCGGCGGCAACGCGCCCTTCATCGTGTTCGACGACGCCGACATCGACAGCGCGATCGAGGGCGCGATGATCAGCAAATACCGCAACGCCGGCCAGACCTGCGTCTGCGCGAATCGCTTGTACGTGCAAGAAGGCGTGTACGACGCCTTCGTCGACAAGCTCGCCGCGAAGACGAAGTCGATCAAGGTCGGCAACGGCTTCGAGGCCGGCGTCACCCAGGGCCCGATGATCGACGACCAGGCCGTCGCGAAGATCGAGCGCCATGTCGCCGACGCGATCGCGAAAGGTGCCAAGCTGCTGGCCGGCGGCAAGCGCCAGGGTGCGCGCTTCTTCGAGCCGACCGTGCTCTCGGGCGCCACCAGCGAGATGCTGTGTGCACGCGAAGAAACCTTCGGCCCGGTGGCGCCGGTGTTCAAGTTCACGACCGAAGCCGAAGTCGTGGCCCTGGCCAACGCCACCGAGTTCGGCCTGGCGAGCTACTTCTACAGCCGCGACATCGGGCGCATCTTCCGCGTGGGCGAGGCGCTCGAGTACGGCATGGTCGGCGTCAACACCGGCTTGATCTCGACGGCCGAGGTACCGTTCGGCGGCGTCAAGCAATCGGGCCTCGGGCGCGAAGGCGCGCACCAGGGCATCGACGACTATGTGGAGATCAAGTACCTTTGCATCGCCGACGTGCTGAAGTGAGGGAGGTGCGCTGCGCTGTGCCGGGCGCTGTGTCGGGCGCACGATGGCGCATGGTCGCTGTCGCGCTGCTGGGCGCGTTCCTGTGCGCTGCGGTGCACGCCGCGGGCTGGACTGTAGCGCTGCCCAATGGCCAGGTGCTGAACATCGTTGAAGGCGCCACCAGCACCGCGAGCGGCTACTACCTCGAACGGCGCTTCGGCGCGGGAATTCGCGACCCGCAGTTCGGCAGCGGCGGGCGCACGTTCTTCACGCTGGGCAGCGACAACAACCCGCCCGCGACGCTGCAGGTCGACTCCGCCGGGCGCATCCTCGTCAGCGGCTCGGCCGAGGTGAGCAACGGCCGCAGCGCGGCAATCATCTTGCGCTTCCTCGCCAACGGCCAGGTCGACCCCGCCTGGGGCCAGCAGGGCCGCGGCCAGATCGAGGCGCAGCGCGGCAACGCGAGCGCGTCCGACACGCTGGCGCTGGCCGACGGGCAGGTACTCGTGCTCGGCGTGGTGGAGGACGACCAGAACGAGCGCGCGGCGCTCTGGCGCCTCACCGACACCGGCCAGCTCGACGCCGCCTTCGGCAACGCCGGCTTGCTGCTCGCCACAGCGCTGCCGCAATCGAGCGGCGTGTCGGTGCAGCAAAGCGAAGACGGCACGCTGCACATCGCACTGCAGGTCGGCCGCGGCGACAAGACCTGGCTCGAAGTGCACCGCTGGAACCCCGGCGCGCCCGGGCCCGTGCGCGCGGCGCGCCAGGAGTTTCCGGACGATTGGGTGGGCCCGCCGGTGCTGGCGCGGCGCGGCGCCTCCTGGGTCTGGAGCGACGCCTCTCAGCCGATGACGCTGCCGATGGAACTGGTGGCCGCCGCGCCGGAGTCGGTGTGGGCGGTCGCGGCGAATCCAGCGCCCGCGCCACGCAGCGACGCCAATGCCCCGGCGGGCCACGCGGCCGTGAACCCGATCAACGAGGCCGCAGGCGCGAACCAAGCGCCGAATGCGATCACGCTCGACGACCTGGCCTGGCCGGGCCTGCTGCTCGGCACGCTGGCGCTGTTCGCGGGTGCGTTCTGGTGGTGGTGGCGGCGCGGTTGAGTCTTGCGCTGCATGCAACGCCATCGGCTGCGTGAGCTCCGGGTGCGCGAAGCGCGTGGAGCCTCGATGGAGCGGGTGAGGGGAATCGAACCCCTGTATGAAGCTTGGGAAGCTGCCGTTCTACCATTGAACTACACCCGCGAGCGCCGCGAATTCTAACGTCGTGCATGTGTTCAACGCGAGCGTGGCAGTATCGTTGGGCGCGACTCTCTCAAACGAACAGCGCGGCATCGAATGGCACTGACAAGCATCCCGACGCAGCCCGCAGCATCCTTCGAGGACCATCTCGCTCAGGAGATCGTTCACAGCGAGCGCACGCGCATGGCGATTCTGGCCGGCCTGCTGGGCGTGCTGATTGTCTTTTTCGGCCTGATGTACGTGCTGTTCCGCGAAGACTACCGGCAGCATTTCAGCACTCCCAGAGCATTTATCCACATCGGCTCCATCTTCGCGCTGCTGCTCTGCTACGAGCTGGGCGTCCGGCACCTGATCGGTCGCTGGTTGCGCCAGGGAAGGGGCGTGCCGAGCGGACTCCGGTACCTGAACGCGTTCATCGAAACCAGCGTCCCCAGCATCATGATCCTCCTCATCGCGCGCGATATCAATCCGGTCTATGTGCTGCAGAGCGCGGCCGGTTTTCTCTACGGGGTCTTCATCGTGCTCTCCACGCTGCGGCTGGACTTCAGGCTGTGCGTATTCACCGGACTGGTCGCGGCTGGGGAATACCTGGCCCTGTCGTTCGCCTACCTTGGCGCGGGCGGCGGCGCTGCGGCGGGTACGCCGCTCGAGTTGGGGCCGTTCTACCTGGGCAAAGGGGCGATGTTGCTGCTCGCCGGATTGGCCGCGGGCTTCGTCGCACACCAGCTCAAACTCCGGGTCGGCAACGCCTACCGGACGATGCAGGAGCGCCAACGCGTGCTGAGTGCCTTCGGCGAGCAGGTGTCGCCCGCCATCGTCGAGCATTTGCTGAAAGCCGGCCCGGAGATCGCCAGCACCCGCAGCTTTGTCTGCGTCATGTTCATGGACATCCGCAATTTCACGCCGCTGGTCGAAAAGAAATCGCCGGAAGAGATCGTGGCCTTGCAGAACGCGGTGTTCGCCGAGGCGATCGACGTCGTCAACCGCCACCACGGCATCATCAACCAGTTTCTCGGCGACGGCTTCATGGCCAGCTTCGGCGCTCCCCTCGCCACCGGCCGCGACTGCGGCAACGCACTGGCCGCGGCGCGCGACCTGGTCGCAGGGATCCGGCGGCTGTCGG
>JANOLA010000348.1:0-2213 GCA_031419535.1 Burkholderiales bacterium
AAGAACTCCACAGGCCATGCCGCTGCTGGCTAATCGCGCGAGAACGAATTTACCGTGGCATATCAGGTTCTGGCCGAGGTGCATCAGAACCGTGACCAACGGATCGAACCCGGACAACGGTTGCCGGTCTTCGGGCCTCACGTTCTCGAGTTCGCGCCTGGCCTCGGCGAGGGTGCTTCCCGCCTCGGCCAACTCTCCGGGATACGTCTTGGCATAGCCCGTGCGCACCAGTCGATTGACCCGGCTCATCGGCTTCATGCGCGCCAATTCCGCCGGCTCGAAGCGCTCCATCATCGCGATCGCCTCGCCGTATCGTCCCGCGGCGCTCAGGCACATGGCCATCCCAGAGCAAGCCTGAACCTGCTCATCGGGCCGACCCAGCGCTATGGCGAGATCGCGCGCTCTTGCGTAGCTCTGATTTGCGTGCGTCGAGGTGAACCCTTCGGTTTGGAACAGCGCGTTGCCGAGTCGCAGCCGCAAGCCGAGCTCGACGTCGGCGCAAGGCTGCGCGGCCTGCACCGTGTCGAGCAACGCGATTGCCCCTCGGTAATGCGACACCGCCTCGCGCACCGCCGAGCGAGCCATCGCAGCATCGCCTGCCGCTTGCCAGTAGCGCAACGCCGCTTGCGGATTGCCGCCTTCCTGGTGATGAACCGCCAGCAATTCGGGTTGGCTCGCCGCCGTGTCGCGCTGGACTTGCTCAAGGGCCGCCGCGATCTGGCCATGGCGCAGCACGCGCTGGCTCTTGAGCAGGCTGTTGTAGGCGGTGTCGCGCACCAGCGCGTGCTTGAAGCTGTAGCTCGCATCAGGCGGCGTGCCGCGGCGAAACACCAGTTCGCTGCGCACCAGATCGGCCAGCGCTGCGTCGAGCTTGGGCGGCGGCATGTCGCTCAGCACCTCGGCGATGAGCCGGTACCCGAACTCGCGGCCGATCACCGCGCCGACCTGCGCGACTTCCTTGGCCGGGGCGAGCCGGTCCAGGCGCGCCATCAACGAGTCTTGCAAAGTGGCGGGAATCGCCAGCGCCGACAACGGGCCACGCAATTGGTAGCCTGGTGGCTGGCCCGCCGGCGCATCTTCCAGCAAGCCAGAGGCCAACACGGTCTTGGTCAACTCCTCGACGAACAGCGGAATGCCGTCGGTCTTGCGGATGATCTCGGCCAGCACCTCGGCCGGCAGCGCCTTGCCCGCAGTGAGCGCATTCACAAGCGCCGTGCATTGTTTGTTGGAGAGTCGGTTCAGGCTGTGGCGCGTCAGTTGCGATGCGTTGCCCCACGAGGGCGCGTACTCGGGGCGGCAGGTCACGAGCAGCAGGACACGCGTGTCGCGAACGCGCTGCGCCACCTGCGCGATGAACTCTTCGGTGCTCGGGTCGATCCAGTGCGCGTCTTCGACCAGGAACAGCACCGGCTGCCGTTCGCACAAGCGCTGCAGCAACTCGATCAACGCCTCGAGCGTGTGGACCTTTTCTTCCTGGGGTGAGCCACCGCCCGATCTGGGCCGACCTTGATCGGGCAAGCCCAGCAGCCGCAGCAGGCAGCCCAGGCCGGCTGCCGGCAGTGCGCTGGCCAGTTGTTCGAGCTTCGCGGCACGAACCTCGGGCGAATCGGCCGACGCCATACCTGCTGTGCGCTCCAAGTGCTGCACGACCGGGTACAGCGCGCTGCTGCTGAAGTAGGGTGAACACTGCAGCAACACCGTGGCTACCGGTCCGCCGGCCGGGGAATCGCCCAAGTGATCGCGCAAGGGACCGCGCAAATGATCCCGCAATGTCTGGCAGATGCGCGATTTGCCGATGCCGGCCTCGCCCGACAGCAGCACGGCCTGGCCTTCACCGTCGCGCGCCAGCGCCCAGCGCTCCAGCAGCAGCGCGACCTCGCTGTCGCGGCCGATGAATTCGACCAGGCCCTGCATGTGCTGCGCCTCGAAGCGCGTCGCCGCCGTGCGCTCGCCGAGCACGCGCCACGCCTGCTGCTGCATGGCAAAGCCTTTCAGGTCGAGTGCGCCCAGCGATTCGAGCGCGAACGATTCGCCGAGCAACTTGCGCATCTCATCGGCAATCACGATCTCGCCCGGCTTGGCCTGCCCTTGCTGGCGCGCCGCGTGGTTCGGTGTCTCGCCGCTCGCCGAACGTTCGGCGGCGGGCGTGCCCGCGCCGATCTCACCGATGACGACGCGGCCGGTGGCGATGCCGATGCGGGTTTGAAGTTGCG
>JANOLA010000349.1:0-11842 GCA_031419535.1 Burkholderiales bacterium
CAGTTCGGGCAGCGCCTCGATGACACCGGGCACGAGGCGCATCACGTCGTCTCCGAGCTTGCGCGAACTGGTGAACAGCCACACGGGGGAGTCGGGGCCGTGCTCGGCCTGACCGATGAGATCGGCGGCCACGACGGCCGGGTCGGCGGTCTCGTCGGCGATGACGGCCGATTCGGTGGGCCCGGCCACGACGTCGATGCCCACGCGCCCGAACAGCACACGCTTGGCTTCAGCGACGAAGCGGTTGCCGGGGCCGACGATGATGTCGGCCTCGTGACCGCTGAACGCGCCATAGGCCAGGGCGGCCATCGCCTGTACGCCGCCCAGCGCGAGCACGGTGTGCGCGCCGCACAGCTTCATCGCGTAGAGGATGCCGGGGTGCACGCCGTGGTCCTGGGTGGCGGGCGAGGTGGCGACGATGTGCTTCACGCCGGCCACCTGCGCCGTGCCCACGCTCATGATCGCGCTGGCCGCATGCGCATAGCGCCCGCCCGGCACGTAGCAGCCGGCGGTGTTGCAGGGAATCAGGCGCTGGCCGACCAGCAGGCCGGGGAGCAACTCGGCCTTGAATTCGTGCAGCGAATCGCGCTGGCGGCGCGCGAAGTCCTGCACGCGGTCGCGCGCGAAGCGAATGTCGCACCGGATGCCGGGCGTGAGCGCCTTCTCGGCGGCGGCGAATGCGGCGTCGCCGAGCACGATCTCGCCGGTGTAGCCGTCGAGGTCGTGGGCGAAGCGCCGCACCGCCTCTTCGCCGCCGGACCTGATGTCGTCGAGCATCCTGCGCACGGTGTCGGCGGTCGCGGTGTCGATCGCTTCGACCGGTGGGTTGGCTTTCTTGAGATAGGTGATGGGCATGGTGACACCGGTGATCAGGCGTGCGGAGGTCAGACAAGATGAATCCATCGGTCCAGAAATGAATTCGGGAATCCCCGTAGGCAATTGTCCATGACGCGACGCGCACGCACCAGCGAGTTGATGTGGCCGCGCCTGTTCAGCTCAGTAGTAGTCGTCCTCGAGCTGATGCCGAACCGCAAGGATGTTGACGTGGGTGGCCCCTTCGATTTCATAGAGCACGACGTAGCCCGAGCTTCGGTGCGCCACGATCAGCTCGCGCACGAAGGGGTTCTGGCCCGCCTTGCGATAGATGAAGGGTGTGCGAGTCAGGCGGCCGTCGGTTTCCGCGCGGAGGGCGTCGATCGCCGCCTGCGCATCGTCGAAGTCTTCGATCGTCCACGCGCGCTCCAGCAGAAAGTCGAACAGCCGGACCAAGTCATCGCGGGCGGCGTCGGTGTAGCGGACCTCGAACGCATCCTTCAACCAAGCACCTTCTTGCGCCGTGCATCGAGACGTCGCTGCAGTTCGGCGTGCACCTTGTTCGCGGTGTGGTAGCCGCCAGCGCGCTTGGCGTCTTCGCTCGCGCGCAGACCACGCGCCAGAAACTCGGCCTGCGCACGCCGCCGGTGAATCGTCTCGCGCATCGCGGTTTCGATCAGGCTTGTCAGCGTTTCGCCTTCGCGCAACACACTCTCGGCAGCCTCGCGCAACTCGGCCTCGACGCGCAGCGAAGGAAAGGTGGAGGTCTTCATTGGAGGGTGCGTTGCGTTTGCGACGCGTTCAGTCTAGCACGGCCTCCCGGCTCCATGCAGCCTGCGATTGGCCCGTATCGGCTTCAGCCGCCCGCCGCGCGGCGCTCGACGAAGCGGGCCTTGAACCACGCGTCGAGCATGTGCTTCTCGTAGTGCAAGGTGTCCGACGCATGGCCGGCCGCGATGCCGTGCGCATAGTTCAGGTCCGCCACCGTTTCTTCGCCGCTGAGCACCGGCTTGCCGTCTTGCTCCAGCGTGTAGCGCAGTCCGATGCGCGGCCAGTCGGCACGGCCCCTGACGATGCGCACCTCGCCGGCGCCACGGCGCGAAGGCCGCAGCGACCCGGCCAGATCGACCTCGAGCACTTCAACTTTCAGCGACTGATCCGCCGGCAGGTGGCGCTTGCCCAGCGCCTGAAGGTGGCCGACCAGCAGGTCCAGGTTGGCGCGCTCTTCCCAGGGTGTGGCGCCGGCGTCGGCAAATTTGCTGGCCTTGGCGAACGTCACGTCGACGCTGCCCGCGGTGGCGGCCGACGCTGCCACCGCAACGACCAGGGGCAACAAAAAACGGGGCTCGAAACGAGGCTCAATTCGCATGCCGATCTCCTTGGCTGTGGAACGAGCCTGCATGGTGCGTCGCCGTGCGAGCGCAGTCAAGCCTCGGCGCGCCCGCCGTCGCGGCTCGGCGCATGCGCTAACCTTGCGCCGATGCCTTCCATCGTCTCCATCTCCAACCTGACCAAGACCTATGCCTCCGGACACGAAGCGCTGAAACGCATCGACCTGGAAATCGAGCAGGGCGAAATCTTCGCGCTGCTCGGTCCCAACGGCGCGGGCAAGACGACGCTGATCTCCATCGTCTGCGGCATCGTCACGCCCAGCTCCGGCCAGGTGCTCGCCGCCGGCCACGACATCGTGCGCGACTACCGTGCCGCGCGTTTCCAGATCGGCCTCGTGCCTCAGGAGCTGACGACCAACGCGTTCGAATCCGTGTGGGCCACGGTCAGCTTCAGCCGCGGCCTGTTCGGGCGCGCGCCGAACCCGGCGCTGATCGAGCGCGTGCTGCGCGACTTGTCGCTGTGGGACAAGCGGAACAGCAAGATCATGGAATTGTCGGGCGGCATGAAGCGCCGCGTCATGATCGCGAAGGCTTTGGCGCACGAGCCGCGCATCCTGTTCCTGGACGAGCCGACCGCGGGTGTGGACGTTGAACTGCGCCGCGACATGTGGCAGTTGGTGCGCGGCTTGCGCGAGAGCGGCGTGACGATCATCCTGACGACGCACTACATCGACGAGGCCGAAGAGATGGCCGACCGGATTGGCGTGATGAACAAAGGCGAGCTGATTCTGGTCGAGGACAAGGCCACACTGATGAAGAAACTCGGCAAGAAGCAGTTGACGCTGCACCTGCAGGAACGTTTGAGCACGCTGCCCGCCGCGCTCTCCGATTGGCCGCTGCACCTGGCTGCCGACGGCCGGGAGCTGGAGTACCGTTTCGACGCCGACCAAGAGCGCACCGGCATCCCGGCACTGCTGCGGCGCCTGTCGGAACTGGGCATTGCCTTCACCGACTTGAATACGCGGCAGAGTTCGCTCGAAGACATCTTCGTCGGTCTGGTCAGCGAAAGGGCGAGTCCGCAATGAACCCGGCCGCCTTCAACCGCCACGCCGTGTGGGCGATCTACCGCTTCGAGATGGCGCGCGCGTTGCGCACCGTGTGGCAAAGCCTGGTGACGCCGGTGATCACGACCTCGCTCTACTTCGTCGTGTTCGGCGCGGCGATCGGGTCGCGCATGACGCAGGTCGACGGCGTGGCCTACGGCGCGTTCATCGTTCCCGGCCTCATCATGCTGGCCCTTTTCACCGAGAGCATCTTCAACGCGTCGTTCGGCATCTACTTCCCCAAGTTCACCGGCACGATCTACGAACTCTTGTCGGCGCCGGTGTCGACTTTCGAAATCGTGCTCGCCTACGTGGGTGCGGCGGCGACGAAGTCGATCGTGCTCGGCCTCGTGATCCTCGCCACCGCGAGCTTCTTTGTGCCGATCCGCATCTTGCACCCGCTGTGGATGGCGTCGTTCCTGGTGCTGACCGCCACCGCGTTCTGCCTGTTCGGCTTCATCGTCGGCGTCTGGGCCAAGGGCTTCGAGCAGATGCAGTTCATTCCGATGCTCGTCGTCACGCCGCTCACGTTCCTGGGCGGCGCGTTCTATTCGATCGACATGCTGCCTCCGGCGTGGCGCAGCGTCACGTTGTTCAACCCGGTGGTCTACTTGATCAGCGGGTTTCGCTGGAGCTTCTACGGCACGTCGGACGTCGGCGTCGGCGTGAGCCTGGCGGCGACGCTGGCGTTTCTGATCGGCTGCCTGCTCGTGGTCGTGTGGATTTTCAGGACGGGCTACCGGCTGAAGAATTGAGCCGCCGGAATAAGAGGTCGCTAGGCGGTACCCTCAGGGCCAGACCGGCAGCCCGACAAGGCCGGCGGTCTCCGCTTGGCCGGTCATGAGGTTGGCGTTTTGCACGGCCTGCGCGGCGGCGCCCTTGCCGAGGTTGTCGATCGCGCCGGTGGCGATGACGTGGCCGGTGCGCGGGTTGATGGCGTAGGCGAGAAACGCCAGGTTCGAGCCAGTGGCCCAGGCCGTGTGCGCGCTGCGCCCTTGTTCGACGGCGACGACTTTCACGAAGGGTTCGTCGCGATAGCACGCCTCTGCCGCGGCGATGAGGCGGCGCGCATCCGGCGCACCCTTGGGCGTGGCGTAGCAGGTGGCGAGGATGCCGCGCTTCATCGGCACGAGGTGCGGCGTGAAGGCGATCGTCGCGCGGCCGCCGCCCAGTCGCGACAACGCCTCTTCCATCTCGGGCACATGCGGATGCGACTCCAGGCCATACGCGAACACGTCTTCGCTGGTCTGGACATAGCCGAAATCGCTCGCCCCACCGCGGCCGGTGCCGGTGACGCCGGTCTTGGCGTCGACGACGATGCCTTGCGCTTCGATGAGGCCATGCTCGAGCAGCGGCGCCAGCGCGAGCAAGGCTGCCGCCGGAAAGCAACCGGGGTTGGCCACGCGCGCCGCGCCGCGCAGGCGCTCGCGCTGCCCCGGCAACTCGGTGAGGCCGTAGGTCCAGCCGTCGGCGAAGCGATGGTCGCCGCCGACATCGACCACCTTGACGCCAGCCGGCACGCGCGCCAACGGCTCGCGCGACTTGCCGGTGGGCAGCGAAGCGAAGAGCAGATCCAGGCCCGCCAACTCTTCCGGGACGAAGGGCACGATCTCGAGCGCCGCAGCCGGGTGCCCGTGCAAGCCCGGAAAGCGCGTGTCCAGCCGCTGCCCCGCGGTCGAGGCGCCGCCGACATAGGTGATCTCGAAGCCTGGGTGGCTGGCCGTGAGGCGCAGCAGTTCGCTACCGCCGAAGCCGCTGACGCCGACGATGCCGATTTTCATGCGGCAATTGTCATGCATCGACGCGCGGGCTATCGGTCGAAGAACGCGTGCCGGTAGGCTTGGCCGTGCACGCCAACAACCAAGCCAGCCCCAGCATCGCCGCCACCAGCGAGCCGAACAGAATCCCCACTTTCGCCTGTTCGAGTTGCTCCGGGTCGGTGAAGCCGAGCTGGCTGATGAACAGCGACATCGTGAAGCCGATGCCGCCCAGCCACGCCGCGCCGAGCAGGTGCGACCAGCGCACTTGCGCGGGCATGCGTGCGATGCCGAACTTGACGGCGAGCCAACTGAAACCGCCGATGCCGATGAACTTGCCCAGCACCAGGCCGAGCGTGATGCCCAGCGTGATCGGTTGGGCAAGGTTGTCCAGCAGGTCGGCGCCGCGAAAGTCGACACCGGCGTTGGCCAGCGCGAACACAGGCAGGATCAGGAACGCGACCGGTGCGCTCAGGCCATGCGCGGTGCGCTGCAACGGGCTCTGCACGGCCTGCGCGGCGCGCTCCAGGCTCGATGCGATCGTCGCCATGTCGTGGCTGCGCATCGTGTCGCTGGGCGTCGTGGGGTCGGCAGCGTGCCGGCGAAACGACGCGAGCAGTTGCGCCACGCGCGTCTCGAACTCGAGCGCCGTGTGCTTGGGCCGCACCGGAATCGTGAACGCCAGCAGCACGCCGGCCACGGTGGAATGCACGCCGCTCAGCGCCGTGAAGTACCAGAGCGCCAGGCCCACCAGCCAGTACGGCAGCCGCATGCGCACGCCGCCGCGGTTGAGCAGGATCAGCACGCCGAGCGCGACCGCCGCGTCGAGCAGCGCGGTCTGGTCGATGTCGGCGGTGTAGAACAGCGCGATCACGAGCACGGCGCCCAGGTCGTCGGCGATCGCCAGCGCCATCAGGAACACGATCAGCGCGCGGGGAATGCGGCTCGCCAGCAGCACGAGGATGCCGATCGCGAATGCGATGTCGGTGGCCATCGGCACGCCCCAGCCGCGCGCTGCCGGCCCGTCGGGGTTCACCGACAGGTAGATGAGCGCCGGCACCGCCATGCCACCGATGGCGGCGACGATGGGCAGCGCCGCGTCTTTCAGCGACGACAGTTCGCCCACCAGCGCTTCACGCTTCAGCTCCAGCCCGACGAGCAGAAAAAACAGGGCCATCAGGCCATCGTTGACCCAATGGTGCAGGCTTTGGCCGAGGCTCCAGTCGCCCAGCGTGAAACCGGCAGGCTGCTCCCAGAAGTGCTCGAGGCCGTCGCCGAGCTCCGAGTTGGCAACGATGAGCGTGACGACAGTCGTCGCGACGAGCACGATGCCGCCCGCCGTGGCCTGGCGCAAAAAGCGCTCAAGCGGGCTGAGCGCGGCGCCGAACAGCCGCTCGAACGGGTACGCCTGGCCCGCGGAAATGCCGGATGAAGGTGGCTTCATGCGGCCGTATTCTGGGGCCGCGGGCATGGGCCGGGACCGAGGAGCCCGAAGGGCTCCTAGCCCGCGCTTCGAGTCAATCGCTCATCGGTAAAAGGCGCAGGGCTCGCCCAGGCGCGCCGGCGGGGCGGCGGCTGGCCGGCGCAGCATCGCAATCAGTGCGTGCAGAGCGAAGCCGAGCATGAGGAGGCCGATTTCAAACCACCGCCATGAGCATCAAGCCGCCCGCTCCCACCACGCCGGCGGGGATGCCCCAGCTCTCCCACTTCGAGACCGACTCGCCGGCCACCACTTCCACGGGCACCGTGGTCAATTGCAGCACCTTGTCGGTGGCCGAGTCTTCGAGCATGCGGGTAAGCGAATTCTTGCGTGCCGTTCCCATCACGATGTGGTGCGCGCCGAGGCTCACCGCCATGCGGCAGATCTCCGCGGCGCGATCGCCCAGCGACCAGTGCACATGGTGCGGGATGCCGGCCTCGCCGAGCACTTTTCGCGCCCCGGCCAGGGCCGCGTTGGCCTGTTCGGCGTGCCAGCCGTCGCGGTCATGGCGGCTCACGAAACGCGCGACGTGGCGCGACAGTTGCGGTTGCACGTTGAGCAGGTGGATTTCGAGTTCATGGTGGCGCTGGTATTCGGCGATCGTGTGGCGCACCGCGCGCAGCGAATTTTCCGAGCCATCGACGGGGACGAGAACTTTCAACATGGCGGTTTCTCCTTTCAGTTGAACGACGGGTTGAACGCTGGCATCGGGTGGCGAGCTCGCGCCGAGCGGGCGAAGTTTGGTGAACTCGGCCAGCCGCGCGTGAATTCGCGACTCGAAGCGCCGATGGTTCTTCACGAAGCCGGCCCAGAGCACGAGCGGGACGGTCAGGTACACGGCCCACTTGGCCAGCGGCGCCGCCTCGAACGCGCTGGCCAGCAGCGGTTCGCTGCTCATCATCTTCGCGGCGGTCAACACCAGCACACCCGCGCCGAGGTACACGACACCGGGGAAGCGTTCGACGACCTTGAGCACGAGGGCGCTGCCCCAGACGACGATTGGCACGCTGATCAGCAGACCCAGCACTACGAGCAGGTAGTTGCCATGCGCCGCTCCGGCGACGGCCAGCACGTTGTCCAGGCCCATCACGGCGTCGGCGATCACGATCGTGCGCATCGCGCCCCAGAACGTGGTGGCGACCGGGCTGTGCGCTTGCCCACCGTCGTCTTCGGGCAGCAGCAACTTGTAGGCGATCCACACCAGCATCGCGCCGCCGACGAGCAGCAAGCCTGGTATCTGGAGCAGCCACACGACGATCAGCGTCATCAGGCTGCGCACCCCGATCGCGCCGACGGCGCCCCAGAGGATGGCGCGCTTGCGCAAGTGCGCCGGCAGGCCGCGCGCCGCCAGTGCGATGACGATGGCGTTGTCGCCGGCGAGCACCAGGTCGATGACGATGATGGCCAGCAGCGCCGTGAGGAAGGTGGATGGTTCCATCAAGGTTGATCTCGTTTTTGGGGTTGGTACAACGAACGATGCGGCGACGATAGGCGCGCGGCGCCAAGGCATGAAGCACCCGGCGACGAAGCCAGACTTCCGAAAAAGCTGAACGACGGCGGCAGCCCGCCGTGCTCAATTCACGCCGGCGCGTCCGACTGCCGCGGTTCGGGCGGCGCGAGCGCCCCGGTTCGCGTCTTCCACATCGAGAAGATCACACCGCCGGCGATCAGGCCGAAGGTCACGCTCAAGGACAGCTCGGGCGGCAACTTGCCGATGAATCCCACCAGGAAGATCTTCGTGCCGATGAACACCAGCACCAGCGCCAGCGCGTACTTGAGGTACTTGAAGCGGTGGATCATCGCGGCCAGCGCGAAGTACAGCGCGCGCAGGCCGAGGATCGCGAAGATGTTGCTCGTGTAGACGATGAACGGGTCGGTCGTGATCGCGAAGATCGCCGGCACCGAATCGACCGCGAACACGAGGTCGACGAACTCCACCAGGCACAGCGCCAGGAACAGCGGCGTCGCCCAGAGCACCGTCGGCCCTTCCTGCCCCAAGGGGCGGCGCACGAAGAAGGCGTTGCCGTGCAACTGCGGCGTCACGCGCAGGCGGCTGCGCAGGAACTTGAGCAGGGGGTTGTTGCCGATGTCGGGCATGTGATCTGCGATCAGCCACATCTTGATGCCGGTGGCGATAAGGAATCCGCCGAACAGGTACAGCACCCATGAGAACTCGCTGACCAGCGCCGCGCCCAGGGCGATCAGCAATGCGCGCAGCACGATCACGCCCAGGATTCCCCAGAACAGCACGCGGTGCTGGTATTCGCGCGGAATCGCGAAGTAGCTGAAGATCAGCGCGATCACGAACACGTTGTCCATCGAGAGCGACTTCTCGATCAGGAAGCCGGTGTAGTACGCGATGCCGCTCTGGCTGCCCAGCGTCCACCAGACCCAGGCGCCGAATACCACGGCCATGCCGATGTAGCCGGCCGACAGCATCAGGCTTTCCTTGACGCCGATCTCGCGGTCGGTGCGGTGCAGCACGCCCAGGTCGAGCGCGAGCAGCGTCACGACTACGCCGACGAAGACCAGCCAGATCCAGACGGCGGTGCCGAGAAAGGACGAGTCAAGTAAGCCGGACAAGTCGTGCATGGGTGAGTTCTTCCGCTGGGGCGGGCGGCTGGCGCTCTATAAGAATGACGGCGGCGTGCCGGGGCCTCGCTCAGGCGGCAAGGCGCGCGTCTTGCCCGCAGCCCGCCGGGCTCGCCGGGCGCTCGACGGGCTCATACCGGTCCGCGCGCGGCTCGAGCATTTCGCTGTGCAGGCCCCACTGCTCGACAGCGGTTCCGAGCAGCGTGGCTTCGCCTTCGCTGACATGCCCGTCGCACTCGATCACCGCGATGCAGATGCGCGTGAGCCGGCGCCGCAGCGCGGGGTCGTCGATGTCGCGAATCAGGCTCGCCAGCGTGTCAGTGTCGACGCGGCATGCGTCGTCCCAGGTCAGGTGCATGTTCGTCAGCAAGTCCTGGCACACCTCGTGAATCACGGTGTGCAGCTCGACCCGTCCGAGCCCGAGTTGCGTGTAGGCACGCAAGCGGTCGAGTGTGTCAAGTTCGGTGTTGGACATGTTGCCGTCGGCGAGCACGGCCAGGCCGACGATGCGGGCCGCGGCTTTCGGGCTGTTGCTGGGATAGTGGCGCATGAGAGGCTCCTGGAAGTTGATTCGACGTGAGTCGGTCGAACGTGGGTCGATGGAACGTGGGTCAGTGAAGCGTGGTTCAGTCGAAGATGTCGCCGAGCCAGGACTTCCTGCGCCCGGTCTGGTGGCGTGGCCGCGAGTCGGGGTAGTCCGAGTCGGCGAACTCGGGGCCGCGAGTCGGGTAGCGCGTGGCGGGCGCATCGTTCGCAGCGCGCTCGATCAGCTTGTCGAGTTCGCCGCGATCCAGCCACACGCCGCGGCACACGGCGCAGTAGTCGATCTCGACACCTTGACGATCGGTCATCACCAGCACGGCATCGGTGCAGCTCGGGCATTTCATGGGTTCTCCAGTGCGGGTCATTCATCCGAACCGCCCAGGCCGAACAGGCTGAGCAGGCTCGTGAACAGATTGAAGATCGAGACATACAAGCCGACGGTGGCGAGCACATAGTTGGTTTCGCCTCCGTTCACGATGCGGCTCGTCTCGAACAGGATCAGCCCGGCCGAAAGCAGCGCGACCATCGCCGACACGGCCAGGCCGAGCGCGGGCAGTTGCAGGAACACCGCCGCCAGCGCCGCGAGCAGCGCGATCACCATGCCGGCGAACAGGAACCCGCCCATGAAGCTGAAGTCGCGCCGCGTCGTCAGCACCCAGCCCGACAGGCCGAGGAACGTGGCGCCGGTTGCGCCCAGCGCCAGCGCGATCGTCTGGCCGCCCGCCGGCAGGGAGATCGCCTGCGCCAGCACCGGCCCCAGCATGTAGCCCATGAAGCCGGTAAAGGCGAACACTGCGGGCAGTGCCCAGACGCTGTTCTTCACCCTGTGCACGAGGAACAGCAGGCCGAACATGCCCACGAGCGACAGCAAGATTCCCGGCGCGGGAAGCTTCAGCGCCAGGCTCAATGCGGCGACGCCCGCGCTGAACAGCAGCGTCATCGACAACAGCGCATAGGTGTTGCGAAGGACGCGGTTCGTCGAGTCGGCCAGGTTGGCCGGCGCGGGCACCGCGACTACGGAGTAGGTGGCGACGGCCGAGGCGCCTTGTGCAGGCCGAGTGGAAATGTCCATGGGGAAGCCTTTCTTCATGAGTAGTCGAAACCGATGGCGCGCGGCGTGCCGCGTCCGCGAGACTGGCTGCGCCGCCAGACCCGCACCAGCGTGCGGGTCGCGCGGGTCAGCGCATCGTCGATCGCCTTGCGCCAGTTGCGAGCGAGCGAGGTGATCACGATGCTGCCCGCGCCCTGCGTCTTTACCTCCACCCGGCAGCGCTTGTCGAGCCCGCCGCGCGGTCCGTTCAGGTCGGACAGCTGAATCCGCGCGCGCGGCACCAGCCAGCTCAGGCGGCGCATCGCGAACCGGGTGCGGCGCTCAGCCAGGTCGCGCAGGTGATCGGCGTGAACGTCGCGTGACTCGAACAAGACTTGCATTCGGAACCTCCGTCGGTTGAAAACCTGGCCGAAGGGTAGGGGCGGATCGGGAACCGAAAAAGCAGACAATCGCGAATCCAGACTTCGAGAAAAGAGGAGTATGGACCAGAGCCTCAGCGACAAGCCGGCCACGCGTGGCCCGGCTCTTGCCGAAGCGGGCCTGGCGGCGACGCGCCAGGCGGGTCTGATCTTTCAGCTCGGCGAGATGTTGTCGCCTATTCGTTGGCTGACCGGCATCGTCGAGTCCGATGAGAGGTTTCGGGCGGCGATTTCAGTGAACCGGAGGGCTGGGCTCGACCCATTGCGGCTGTAGGACGTCTGTGACAGCCGACGTTCGCAGACTGGATGTCTGCTGCGACTGACTCAGGTCGTCCAGCGCATCAGCGTTACGACTAGTACCAGAATGCCAAGGCCGAGGTTGACCGAGACCCAGCTGCGGATCTGTGCCAGCGCCGCACTGCCGGCTGCCCACTCGGACGCTGCAACGGCCTGGCCGAGCCTCGTGTAGAGCACAAAGCGGATGTACATGAAGATCGCCACCATCGCGATACCAAGCACCGCCATGATGGTCCAGGCCAGCGGCATATCGAAGCTGCCACCGGATTGCACCACCTGCTTGGCCACGCGGCCCAACAGCCACACACCGCTGGCCAGCGTCAGCAACGAGGCTGCAAGCACGGCCTGGAAGAAGCGGCCGAGCACGTCGTGCATGAGTCGCAACCGCACTGGAGGTTCGAGCCGGGCGACGGCGGGGCGCAGGAAGAAGTGCGCAAACACCATGCCACCGATCCA
>JANOLA010000350.1:0-5166 GCA_031419535.1 Burkholderiales bacterium
GTGCCGGGGAAGCGCTTGAGGAATACCTCCAGCCACTCGACGCTTTCAGCGTCGAGGTGGTTGGTCGGCTCGTCGAGCAGCAGCATGTCGGGCTTGCTCAGCAGCAGCCGGCACAGCGCGACGCGGCGTTTCTCGCCGCCGGAGAGCACGCCGATGCTCGCTTCCCACGGTGGCAGGCGCAACGCGTCGGCGGCGAGTTCGAGTTGCAGGTCGGTGTTCTCGCTGCCCGCCGTGGCGATCTGCGCTTCGAGTTCGGCCTGCTCGGCGGCAAGCTTGTCGAAATCGGCGTCGGGTTCGGCGTACGCCGCGTAAACCTCGTCCAGACGCTTCTTCGCCGCGAGCACGCCGCCGATGCCTTGTTCCACCGCCTGGCGCACGGTCTGCGCCGCGTCGAGCTGCGGCTCCTGCGGCAGGTAGCCGATCTTCAGGTTCGGCATCGGCGTCGCTTCGCCTTCGATCTCATGGTCCAGCCCCGCCATGATTTTCAGCAGGGTCGATTTGCCCGAGCCGTTCGTGCCGAGCACACCGATCTTCGCGCCGGGAAAGAACGAGAGCGAGATGTCCTTGAGGATGTGACGCTTCGGCGGGACGATCTTGCCCACGCGATTCATCGTGAATACATACTGAGCCATGACGAGCCTCTGAAAAAACAGCGCGTATTGTGACGGCTCGGCGGTTTGCGCCCGCGCAGCCAAGCGACCCCCGACAATGTGCGCATGCCTCGCATCCTCTATCTGCTCACGCTGTGCAACCTGGCGATCGGCACCGGCGCTTTCGTCATCAACGGCATCCTCGGCGCTGTCAGTGCGTCGTTGAACGTCAGCGTCGCGGCCGCCGGCCAGGCGATGACGGTTTATGCGCTCACCACCGCTGTGCTGGGACCGGTGGCGCTGCTGTTCACCGGGCACTGGCCGCGCCGCGCGGCGCTGGTGCTGGCGATGGCACTGTTCGCCCTGGGCAACGTGCTGTGCGCGATGGCGCCTTCGTTGCCGGTGTTGCTCGCCGGCCGCGCGCTGATGGGGCTGGGCGCGTGCTTCACGCCGATGGGCGCGGGCATCGTCGTCGCGATGGTCGAGCCGAAGCAGCGCGGGCGGGCGTTGGCGCTCGTGTTCCTGGGCATGAGCTTGAGCTACGTGATCGGCATGCCGCTGGGAGCCTGGCTCGGGCTGGAGTACGGCTGGCGCATCCCCGTGTTCGGTGTGGCGGGCGCGGCTGCGCTCTGCTGCGTCGCTTTGTACCGACTCGTGCCGCGAGATGTGGCGCCGCCCGGCGCCACGTTGGCGGGCGCGCTGAGCCAGTTGCGCCGGCCGGCGGTACTTTGGACCTTGGCGCTGACGCTGTTCTTCTTCGTCGCCATCTTCAACGTGTTTGCCTACATCGGGCCGGTGCTGCAGGCGCTGAACCAGATCTCGAACGCGCAGTTGAGCTTCGCGCTGATGAGCTTCGGTTTGGCAGGCGTTGCCGGCACTTTGCTCGGCGGCTGGGCGAACGACCGCTTCGGGGCGCAGACCACGCTGACGCTGCAACTGAGCATGCTCGCGTTGATGATGGTGCTGGTGCCGCTGACGCGCGGCCAACCGCTGTTCACGCTGGCCGTGTTCGTGGTGTGGGGCGTTTCGGGCTTCGGCATGATGGCGCCGCAGCAATCGCGCCTGGCCTTGCTGGCACCGCAGGCAGCGCCGCTGCTGATGTCGCTCAACACGTCGATGTTGTACGTGGGCATGGCGCTGGGGGCCGTGGTCGGCGGCGCCGCCTCGGCGACGATTGGCGTGGCGAACCTGGCGTGGGCTGGAATCCCTTTCGCGTGCGCAGGTCTGTTCACACTGTGGATCAACACACGCAACATGCGCGGCCTGGAGGCTGCGGCGCTGGCCGCGAAGTGTCCGTGACGTGAGCTGCGCTTAGAATCGCGCCACCAGCCGGGTCACCAGTCTGCCCGCTGATGTCATCTCTGACCTGAGCCTTCGCGCTCGACATCCTCTCTATTGTGCCTGCGACTGGCGCCCAAATTTGCGGCGACAGGCCGACCTCTCTCCTTCAAATCCAATGTCTTTCGATACCCTCGGCTTGGCCGAGCCGTTGCTGCGCGCTGTGCGCGAACACGGCTACACGACTCCCACCCCCATCCAGTTGCAGGCGATTCCCGCCGTTCTTTCCGGCGCCGACGTGATGGGCGGCGCGCAAACCGGCACCGGCAAGACCGCCGGCTTCGTGCTGCCGATGCTGCACCGCTTGATGGCCAAGGCGGCCACGCGCGACGCAGCGCCACTGGGCGGCTCGCCTCGTGATTCACGTGGCCGCCTGCCTATTCGCGCACTGATCCTGACACCCACGCGCGAACTCGCCGCGCAAGTCGAAGAGAGTGTTCGCGTCTATGGCAAACACGCCAAGCTCACCAGCATGGTGATGTTCGGCGGCGTGGGCATGCAGCCGCAAGTCGACAAGCTGCGGCGCGGCGTCGACATCCTCGTCGCCACGCCCGGGCGGCTGCTCGACCATCATCAGCAGGGCACGCTCGACCTCAGCCACGTCGAAATCTTCGTGCTCGACGAAGCCGACCGGATGCTCGACATGGGCTTCATCCACGACATCAAGCGCGTGCTGGCGATTGTTCCGGCCAAGAAGCAAAGCCTGCTGTTTTCGGCGACGTTCAGCGACGACATCAAGGCACTCGCCGACCGCTTGCTGAACAAGCCGCAACTGATTGAAGTGGCACGGCGCAACCAGACCGCCGACACGATCGCGCAGAAGGTCCATCCGGTCGGGCGTGAAATGAAAAAAGACCTGCTCACGCACCTCATCAAGAGCAACGACTGGCACCAGGTGCTCGTGTTCACGCGCATGAAGCACGGCGCGAACCGCTTGACGGAGCATCTCGACAAGCAAGGCATCACGGCGATGGCGATTCACGGCAACAAGAGCCAGACCGCGCGCACCAAGGCGCTCGCCGATTTCAAGAACGGCTCGCTGCAAGTGCTGGTCGCTACCGACATCGCCGCGCGCGGCATTGACATCGATCAGTTGCCCCACGTCGTGAACTTCGAGGTGCCCAACGTCCCGGAAGACTACGTGCACCGCATCGGCCGCACCGGCCGCGCCGGGGCGTCGGGCGAAGCGATCTCGCTCGTGTGCTTGGACGAAGAAGGCTTCGTGCGCGACATCGAGAAACTCATCAAGCGCGAGATTCCGCGCGAGGTCATCGCCGGCTTCGCGCCGCCCGCGGGCGAGCGCGCCGAGCCCATCGTGCTCGGGCGCATGACGATCGGTGTGGGCGGCCAGCGCCGCTCGCCCGCCCCCGCCGGAGGGGGAGGTGGCGGTGGTGGACGCGGCGGACGCGGCGGCCGCGGTGGTGATTCGGATCGCCGAGACTCGCGCCCGCCTGCGCGCCCCGCGGTCGGCCATCAAGGGCAGCGTGCTTCTTCACCGCCAGCCCGAGCGCCCAGCCGCGGATCGGGGTCGACGAGCGCGCCGAGCGATGCGCGTCGGCGCTCGACGGTGAAGGCTTGAGCGACACGCAGCCGATCGGACGCGCCCGCTGCCGATCGACTCCTCGCTGGCCGATGAGCGTCGCTTGCGAGGTCCTCCCGCTGGCCAGCACGCATTGACGCAAATTGGCCCTGCGTGTGCGTCATCGCACACATTTGCGCAGCTGGCGAATCAACCGCGCTACCTTCGCGAAGTGGCCGCGGCTAGAGTGACCAACCGTGAATTCGATCGTGTGGGCAGCGTTGCGCTGGCCCTGTCGGTCGGGCCCACGAGCCTCGCAGTCAATTCGCAGGAATCCGTTGCGGACCCTAGTTCAGATCGGCCTACGACCTACGGCGCTCCTCCTCATGGCGGGGGCGCTGCTGTGGTTCGTCGCGTCTTGGTGGCCGGGTGCCGCCCAGGCCAGCCCTTGGGCGGTGCAGCGGCCGACGGCCTTGTTCCTGCTGGCCGTGGGCGCGTTTCTGATGTGGTTGCAGACACCGCGTGTGGTGCGCCGGCCGCCGCGCGGGTTTGAGCTGTCGGCGTTCAAGCACAGCACGATGGCCCACGATTCGGGCCCGGACACCCACCCCGTGGGCCCGCCCTCCAGCTCCTTTTCGGAGGGTGACGACGCCATCTGGGCCGCACCCCAGCGAACGCCGGTTGGCGCGGTTCGTGGCGCTCCCGACGCGCCGAAGAAGCCTTCACGCTGGCGCGCCGGTGTGCTGCGGGCGATCGAATGGCAGCGCTTCGAAGGAGTGTGCGCCGCGCTCTTTCGGCAGGATGGCTATGTGCCCCGAGTGAATTCGAATGGCCCCGCTGGCGGCGCCGAAATTTGGCTGCACTTGCCCCTGAGCATGGCGCAACCGGCGCGCATCGTGCTGTGCAAGCACATGAGCGAAGTGCCGATCGACACCACGACGGTGACGCAGTTCCGGTCGGTCCTGGACAAGGCCAAGGTCGCTTCCGGTGCCATCGTGACCTCCGGGAGATTCAGCGATGAGGCCAAGCAACTCGCGCGCAGCAACCACATCGCGCCGGTGGACAGCGTGAACCTGCTCAGCGTGATCCTGCGTCGCTCCGAGGCGCAGCAACGCGAACTGTTGACGGTGGCCACGCAAGGCGAGTATTGGCGGCCCACCTGCCCGAAGTGCACCACCAAGATGAGTGCGCGCGACGAGGCGCCAGGGTCCTGGGCCTGCCCCGCCGCAGGGTGCGGGACCACGCTGGATTGGATTGCCGAGGAGGTATGAGCGCAAGGCTTCCTTCGTGGTTCTGGTTGCTGCTGTGCGTCGCCAGCTTTGCCGGTTCCGTGCTGGCGTGGAGTTTTGAGCGCCCGAGCCGCACCCCTGGGGCTGACTCGGCCGAGCAGGCGACGACCCGCGACGCCTCCGCCGATGCCGCCGACAGCAGCTCGCCCTCGGCAGGCAACCTGGCCGTGCTCAGCGAGCTTCCCGCGGACGCGCCAGTCAACCAACGGGCGGTTCCGACGACGTTCACTGCCCCGCCGCCCACTGAATCGGGCGCCGGCACGAAAGTGCTGCGCTGCGTCGTGCGCGGCCGCGTGACGTACATCGATGCAAACTCGGCCTGTCCCGACGGCTCGGCCGGCAAGATCACCGTCTTGCCGAACTGACGGCGCCCCCAGGCCGACGACATACGTCGTCCGCCCCAAGGGCCACGAAGGGGCCCCTACGTGGC
>JANOLA010000351.1:0-2060 GCA_031419535.1 Burkholderiales bacterium
CTGCGTCAGCCCCTTACGGTAACAGTACGGCAACGGCCCCAGAAAACAAAAAGCCAGCCGGCGCTAACCGGCTGACTCTTGTCTACCTTGGCTCCTCGACCTGGGCTCGAACCAGGGACCTACGGATTAACAGTCCGGCGCTCTACCAACTGAGCTATCGAGGAACAGCCCACGATTATAGCGAGCGCTTTTCGCCTCAAAGCTCTGCCTGCATCGAGATGCGCCAAGTGCGCGGGGCGAGTGGGAACAAGTAGGCATGGTCAAACTGGTACGGCGACTCTTTCCAGGCGCGCGAATCCGCCAGATTGTCGACACCGGCGCGCCAGGTCCAAGTGGCGCCTGTTCCCTTCGTCGCGTAGCGCAGCGCGGCGTCAATGCGTGTGTAGCCTGGGATCGATGCGCTGTTGTCTGGCAGCACCTGGCGCCGGCTTTCGCGCACGGCGCCGAGGTTCAGGTTCAGGCCAGGCAGTGCCGCGACGTCGTATCCGACTTGGCCTTTGAGGGCCAATGCCGGGACGTTGCTCGGTTGCAGGCCGTTCAATGAGGCTTCCTGGCTGCCCTCGCGCCGGGCGCGCAGCCATTGGCTGCTGCCGTGCAGCGTCCACGCACCCCCATGCGCGGTGGCGGTGAGTTCGGCGCCGCGGTGGCGCACGTCACCGTCCATGATGCGCGTGCAGGGATCGGCGAGGTCGCAGCTGCCGATGTCGCGGAACGCCGGACGCACGATGTCGAAGCCGGTGACGCTCCATTCGAATCCTTCGGCCGCGCCTTTGAGCCCGGCTTCGATCTGACGGCTCTTCAATGCGGGCAAGGCCTGACCTCGATTGGCATAGATCGGTAGGTTCGGAACCACTTCCGATTCGACGCCCTGCCCCCAGCTCGCAAAGAGCATGTGGTCCGGCGCGAGTTGGCGGCTGACGGCGACGAAGGGTACGTTGACAGTCTGCGAGTAGTCCGTCGGGCTGGTTCCGTCGGTGCGAACGCTTCCACGATGCAGCCGGGTGCTGCGCATGCCCAGCCACACGGTGCTCTTGTCATCGATGCTCAGCGCATCGCGCAGATGCAGTTCGTTCGAACGTTCGTCGCGGTTCGTGTTCTGATCGAGGAACCCGGAGGACGGCGGCGTTCGCGCCGTGCCGGCGATGTTGCCGGTGCCGGCAATGTCGAAAATCTGCTGGTTGAAGCGCGCTCGGTAGTTCGAGTGGAGCAACCCCGCTTGAAAGCGATGGCGCAAGCCGGCCGTCGCGAAGGTGCCGGAAACGAATACGTCCAGCGCATCACTGCGGCGGCGCTCGTTGTCGCTGACGAACTCCCACAACGTGAAGCTGCCGTCTGATGCGAAGCGGTCGCAGGGGTCGCAGAGGAAGGTGAGCGGATCGAAAACGCCGAACGGAAAAGCAATCCGGTCATCGCTGCGCAAACGCTGCGTGGCGCCATGCGCGACGAGCGACCAGTCGGCGTCGAAACGGTGCGTGATGCGCAGCGACGCGGTGTCGCCTTGCAGTACCACCGGCTTGGTCCACGCCTGGTTGTTCAGGTTCGCGCGCGGGTCGATGGCGCGCGCATCGGGCACCACGTTGCCGAGCATGCTGAAGCCCGGCACGCTGGGTTGCGAGCGGCGGCTTGTTTCGCCTTCCAGTTCGATGCGCGTGTGCGGATTCAGGCGCCATTCGCCTGCCAGCGCGAACAGGTGTCGCTCGCCGTCGGCGGACCTGGCTTGCGGTTTGAGCGTCGCGGCATCGACGGTCAGACGCACACCGAATGCTTCCGCTTCGCCGAAGCGCCGGCTCAGATCGATCGACCCCGCCACACTGGCAGGCTCGTGCCATTCGATGGCCGCTGAACTCAACGGCCCATCGATCGGCCGCGCCACGACGAAGTTCACCATGCCGCCGGGCGCGCTGGTGCCCGCCTGCATACCGCTCGCGCCCTTCAGCACTTCGATCCGTGCCTTGTTGGCCAGGCCAATGGAGGTCTCGGCGTTGATCGGCAGCCCGTCGCGCCGGTAGTTGAAGCGGTTGTCGATGACGAATCCGCGCACCGTCAGCAAGTCCCAATAA
>JANOLA010000352.1:0-8641 GCA_031419535.1 Burkholderiales bacterium
CGAGCAATTCGTCTTTCGGCGTGAAGTCGACAAGGCGCTTCACGAAGTTGAAGCGCACGCCGCGCACGCCGGCGCTGTGCATGTCGGCGAGTTCCTTGTCGCTGACGCCGCGCTTCACGGTCGCGACGCCGCGTGCCATTCCGTTGGAGGCGTTGCATGCATCGACCATTGCCCGGTTGTCGGCGCCGTGGCAAGTGGCTTGCACGATCACGCTGCGCGCGAAGCCGAGATGCTCGCGCAGCGCGAACAGTTGCGCTTTGCTCGCGTCGCAGGGCGTGTACTTGCGCTCGGGCGCGTACGGAAACATCGCGCCCGGGCCGAAGACGTGACAGTGCGCGTCCACGCTGCCGGGCGGCAGCTTGAACGCGGGTTGGCTCGGGCCGGCGTACCAGTCGAGCCAGCCAGGGGTCTTGGTGAATTCCACGCGGGCCTTCTCGAACTACTTGACCTGAAGCCGCTCGACCGCGGCCTGTACCGCGAGCCGGTATCCCGCCACACCCAAACCGACGATGACGCCGACGGCAATCTCCGAGAGATAGGAGTGATGCCGGAACGACTCTCGCGCATGCACGTTCGTGACATGCACTTCGATGAAGGGAACTGCCACGCCGGCGAGCGCGTCGCGCAGTGCGATGCTGGTGTGAGTGAACGCGCCGGCGTTGACCACGATGAAGTTCACGTCTTCGGTGCGCGCCGCGTGAACGCGGTCGACCAGCGCGCCTTCGTGGTTGCTCTGAAAGGCAATCAGCTGCGCGCCGAGCTGCTTCGCTTCGGCCAGGCACATCGCCTCCACTTCGGCGAGTGTCGTCGAGCCGTACTTGGCCGGTTCGCGCGTGCCCAGCAGGTTCAGGTTCGGGCCGTTGATCAGCAGCAGCTTCATTCAGAGTCTCCGCGGGCAATGAGGCTTGCGAAATGTACTTCCATGCGCGCCGCGTCTGCCTGGCGCCCGGTGAACAGCTCGAACGCGCCCACGGCCTGGCCCACGGCCATCGTGCCGCCGTGCACCGTGGCGCAGCCGCGCGCGCGCGCGGCCCTGAGCAGTTCGGTCTCGATCGGGAAGTAGACGATCTCCGCGACCCACAGGTCCGGGCGAAGCAGCGCTTCGGGTAAGGGCATGCCGGGGTGCTTCTTCATTCCGGTGGGCGTGGCGTGGATCAGGCCGGTGGCGCCGCGCAGCGCGGCGGCGGGGTCGGTCGCGGCGCTGACGCGCGCTGCGCCGCGCTCTGCACCAATCGCCGCACCCTGCTCCGCCGGGAACAGCTTGTTCAGTGTGGTGGCCACGGCCTGCGCACGAGCAGCTTCGGGATCGACGATCACGAGCCGCTGCGCGCCCAGCCGCAGCACGGCATGCGCAATCGCCGAGCCCGCGCCACCGGCGCCGAGCAGCACCACATGCGCCAGATCGGCGTGCGGCAAGGCGCGGCGGAAACCCCAGGCCCAGCCGGAACCGTCTGTGTTGTGGCCGATCAACTGGCCGCCGCGGATCACCACTGTGTTCACCGCGCCCATCGCGCGCGCTTCCTCGGACAGGTCGTCGAGCAGCGGGATCACCGCCTGCTTGCACGGGTAGGTGATGTTCAGGCCGGCAAATCCCATCGTGCGTGCCGCGGACATCAGCGTCGGCAGGGCCTGCACGCCGGAGCCCACGCCCGAGCCCGTGCTGTCCAGATCGATCAATTGATAGTGCAAGCGCAGGCCCTGCGCACGCGCCTCTTCTTCCTGCATGGCAGGCGTGAGCGAGCGCTGAATGCCTGAGCCGATGAGGCCGAGCAGCAGCTTGGGTGCGGGCTGCGCTGCCAAGTCGCTCGTGGGTGCGGCCGGACGCCGCACCGCGTGCGGTTCAGCGCCTTTGTCGGTCTGCGCAGGTCGCATCGACTACTTGCGCACCTTCACCAGTTCGGCCTGCAGTTCGGCCACCGTCCCGGAAATCGCCGCGCCGTGTTTGTCGATCACGGGCTTGAGCTTGTCGCGCAGCTTGGCTTGCTCGGCGGGCGAGAACTCGGTGACCTGCATGCCGGCTTTCTTCAACTGGTCGAGCGTGCTGCCGGCCATTTCGCGCGAGACCTGGCGCTGGAACTTGTTCGCCTCATTCGCTGCGTCTTGCAGGATCTTCTTCTCGTCGGCGCTCAGCGTGTCCCAGATCTTCTTGCTGAAGATCAGCGATTGCGGGTTGTACTGGTGGTTCGTGATCGCCAGGTGCTTCTGCACTTCGGCGAACTTGTTCGCCAGGATCACGTTGAGCGGGTTCTCCTGGCCGTCGATCGCTTTCTGTTCGAGCGCCGCGTAGACCTCGGGGAACGCCATCGGCGTCGGGTTCGCGCCCAGCGCCTTGACCCAGTCGACGTTGATCGCGTTCGGAATCACGCGCAGCTTCAGGCCGGCAATGTCTTCCACCGTCGTGATGGCCTTGCGGCTGTTCGTGATGTTGCGAAAACCGAGTTCGAAGTACGCCAGGCCGACGATGCCCTTGTCGCCGAGCTTGGCGTGCATCTTCTGGCCGAACGGGCCGTCGACGACGGCGTCGGACTCCTGGCCATTCGCGAACATGAACGGGAAGTCGTAGACCTCGAAGTCCTTCACTTGCGAGGCGAGGATGCCCGAGTTGAGCAGTACGAATTCAATCGTGCCGCCTTGCAAGGCCGAGACGTTGGGCGCGTCGCCGCCGAGCGCGCCGCCGGGGAACACGCTGACCTTGATCTTGCCGCCCGATTTGGCGGCAACGATGTCAGCGAACTTCTGCGCACCCTGTTCGAGCGGGTGGCCTTTGGGGTTCTGCAAGGCGAGCTTGAAGCTGCGCTCTTGCGCTTGTGCGGCCGCGATGGGCAGCAGCGCCGCAACGGCGGCGAGGAGGAGTCGACGGGAAATGCGCATCATGAGTTGTCTCCAGGACAGGGGTGGAAAAGGGCTCCCTCTCCCGCGTGCGGGAGAGGGAAGGGGTGAGGGTGCACGCTGGCGATCAACCCGATCAACCATAAAACCACTTCGCCGGCACCATCACGAGCGAAGGAAACAGAACCATCAGGAACATGACGACGAACTCGGCCAGCATGAAGGGCAGCACGCCGCGCGTCACGTCGTCCATCTTCATGCGCCCGACGCCAGCCACGACGTTGAGCACCGTGCCCACCGGCGGCGTGATCAGCCCGATCGAATTGTTGATGATGAACAGCACGCCGAAGTACACCGGGTCGATTCCCGCCGCCTTCACCACCGGCATCAGCACGGGCGTGAGGATCAGGATCGTGGGCGTCATGTCCATCGCCGTGCCGACCAGCATCACGAGCACCATGATCGCGATCAGCAGCAGCGTCTGATTCCCCATGAAAGGTTGCAGCAGCGCGATCACTTTCGCCGGCAGGTCGGCCACCGTGATCAGCCATGCGCTGACGAGCGCGGCGGCCACCAGGAACATGATCACCGAGGTCGTTTTCGCCGCGGTCACGAACACGGCATAGAGCTGGCTCAGTTTCATTTCGCGATAGACCACGGTCGCGACGAACAGCGCGTACACGGCCGCCACGACCGCCGCCTCGGTGGGAGTGAACACGCCAAAGCGCAGGCCGACGAGGATGATGACGGGCAGCATCAACGCCCACGTCGCCTGCCGCATCGTGCGCAGTATTTCGGCGGTCGACTTGCGCGGCGGCGGCACGATCACCTCTTTGCGCACCAGCATCATCCAGGTGACCCAAAGCGCCGCGCCGATCAGGATGCCGGGGAAGATGCCCGCGAGAAACAGCTTGGAGATCGACACGTTCGCGGTGACGCCGAAGATGACGAAACCGATGGAAGGCGGGATCACCGGGCCGATCACGCCCGACGCGGCGATCAAGCCGCCGGCGCGCGCCTTGTCGTGACCGGCCTTGACCATCATCGGCAGCAGCAGCGCGGTGAGCGCCGCCGCGTCGGCCACCGCCGAACCCGAGAGCGCGGACAGCAGGATCGCCGCGATGATCGTCACATAACCCAGGCCCCCCTTGATGTGGCCGACGAGCGCGAGCGCGAAGTTGACGATGCGCCGGCTCAGGCCGCCGACGTTCATGATCTCGCCGGCAAGCATGAAGAACGGCACCGCGAGCAGGGGGAAGCTGTCGGCGCCGTTGATCACGTTCTGCGCGAGGATCTGCGCGTCGAACAGGTTCAGGTGCCACATCAGCGCCACGCCGCTGGCGAGCAGCGCGTAGGCGATGGGGATGCCCAGCGCCATCGCGCCGAGCAGGGCGCCCAGGAAAATCGCGACCGTCATCGCGGCGGGTTTCCGTGTTCGCGCGCCAGCTCGGCCTGCAAGGCCTCGAATTCGGTCGATTCTTCCGACTCCTTCACCATCACCAGGTCGGCGTCGCTCAGCTTGCCGGTGAACATGAGCCAGAGCTCGTAGCTCAGGAAGAAGCCCGAGCACACGGCGAACACGACGCCGGCCGAATACAGCACCGCCATCGGCAAGCCGGTGACGGGCGCTTCCACGTCGGAATTGATTCGCGCCTGTGCCAGGCTGCCCGAGAACAGCAGCCAGGTGATGTAGAGCATCAACGCGTGGCCGAGCGCGAGCACGATCTTCTTGCCCGCGACGGGAAGGCGCGAGACGAGCATGTCGCTGCCCAGGTGGCCGTGCTCCTTCAGCGCGACGATCGCGCCCAGGAACGTGAGCCATACGAACAGCCAGCGCGACAGCTCCTCGCTCACCGTGATGCCCGAATTGAAGCCGTAGCGCAGCACCACGTTGCCGAACACGAGCACGACCATCAGCGCGAGTGCGAGCGCCATCAAGGCGCTGAGCGCGCGGCAGAAGGTGTCGATGAACTTGTTCAAGGTCGCTCGGGGCTCGGTGCGGCGGGCGCGGTGTTGGGCAAGGACGGCATCCCAGACTGAAAACGCAGGTCCGAACCATTATGTACGAACTGGTTAATTGAGTGATCGGGGAAACCCTGATCCGTTCTGCCGTGCTTCGAGCGCAGGTCGCCCGATGAGCACCAAGGCACTTACTTCCGAACGAAGCGAACCACCATCTCGACGATGCTGTCGCGCCGCGCCACGATGGCGGCGGGAGAATCGAGGTCGCGCTTGAAGATGAGCGAGAACGTGTGCTTGTTGGCGACGTTGAAAACACTCAGCGCGCTGATCGACATGTGCAGGTCGACCGGGTCCAGCCCCGAGCGAAACACGCCTACCGTCAGGCCGCGCTCGTAGACCTTGCGCACCGCGTCGATCGCCGGCACGTTGAGCTTGCGGATCCACTTGCTCTGCGCCAGAAACAAGCCGCGGTGCATGTTCTCGTTCATCACGAGGCGAATGAAGTCGGGGTTCGCGAGCTGGTAGTCGACGGTGAAACCGACGAGGCGGCGCAGCGCGTCTTCGGGTGCCAGGTCGTCCAGGTGCAGGTCGGCTTCGATGCTGCGGATGCGCCGGTACGCCTCTTCGAGCACCGCGATGTAGAGGCCCTCCTTGCTGCCGAAGTAGTAGTAAATCATGCGCTTGCTCGTGCGCATGGCTTGCGCGATGACGTCGATGCGCGCCCCGGCCAGGCCCTTCTCGGAGAACTCGTGCGTCGCGACTTCCAGGATGTCAGCCATGGTGCGCGCCGGGTCGTTGGTGCGCGTCGGCTCGGGGCGCGCCTTGCTGGCTGCCGTGCGGGATGCCTTTGCCGCGCGAGGCTTCGCGGAATTCGCGGCATTGGCGGTCTTGGGGGTCTTGGCGGTCTTGCTCGGAACCGCGCGCGCGCGCCGCGCTGTCGAATGTACCGATTCGTCCATAATCGCGAGTGTAGGCCACTGTCCGGGCCAACCAGGAGCGCCCATGTCATCCAGCATCGACCGCGAGGCCGTGTCGGACGCCGCCAACCCGCTCGGGCTGGACGGCATTGAATTCATCGAATACGCGACGAGCCGGCCGCAGGCGCTGGGCCAGGTGCTCGAGACGATGGGCTTTCGCCCGGTGGCGCGGCACCGCTCGCGCGAGGTGCTGCTGTACCGCCAGGGTGGCATGAACGTCGTGATCAACGCGCACGCGAGCCACCACCCGCGCGCGGTGCAGCCGGGCGAAGCACCGGTGCTCTCGGCGATCGCGCTGCGGGTGCGCGACGCCGGCGCGGCCTACCGGCGCGCGCTCGACCGCGGCGCGTGGCCGGTGCCAAGCAACGTGGAAGTGATGGAACTGAACATTCCGGCGATCCACGGCGTGGGCGCGAGCCGCATCTACTTCGTCGACCGGCACCGCGAGTTCTCGATCTACGATGTCGACTTCACGCGCATTCCCGGCATTGACCCGCAGCCGCCCGCGCTCGCCGGCCTGTGTTGGTTCGGCGTGGTGCAGTACATCGGCAACGACCGCATGGAAGACTGGACGGCGTTCTATGCCGAGCTGTTCGGCTTCTGCCCGCTGCCCGACGAGCAGCGCTTCGGCATCCTGCCCAAGGGCCGCTTGCTGCGCAGCCCTTGCCACAGCTTCTTCCTGCAGCTCATCGAGCCCGAACCGGGCTTGCTGGACGTGGAAGGCCAAGAGTCGCTGCAACGCATTGGCCTGGGCGCGCCCGACGATTGCCGCGTGCTGCTGGTGTGCTCGTCGACCTCGACGCATGCGAGCACCGACCTCGACGCGATGGCGCGGGATCTGCGCAAGCTCGCGATGCTCGCGGTGCCGCTGAACATCCGCGTCGCGTTCGAGGGCCTGTCGTGGGGCCGCACGATCAACCAGTTCAGCTCCGCGTGGGACGTCGTGTGCCGCGCCGACGCGCCCAATCTCGGCCTGGGCTTCGACTCGTTCCACATGTTCGCGGCAAAGACCCCGCTGGACGAGCTGGACGCGATCGACCCGGAGAAGATTTTTCTCGTGCAGCTCGCCGACTTCATGTGGACCGAAGTGCGAAGCTTCGAGGAGCGCATGGCGACGGCGCGGCACTTTCGCGTGTTTCCCGGCGAGGGCGTGCACAGCGACGCGCTCGCCGAACTCGTGTTGCGGCTGGACAAACTCGGCTATCGAGGCGACTACAGCTTCGAGGTGTACGACGACGACTACCAGCAAATTCCACTCGAAGCCGAGGCGCAGCGCGCCCGGCGCAGCGCACTGTCGCTCGGCGAAGACGTGCTGCGCCGCGCGGTGCCGCTGCCCAATGCGATGCGCCTGCGTCGGCGCGAAGCGCTGCGCGGCTGATGCGCATTGGCGTTCAACGGCATCGTGTCTTCCGGGGGCGTTCGGCCCGTTGCTGCCCTATCTATGTGACAGCTTCCGCGTGCGACGTGCGACGTGCGACGGTCGGCGCGGCGCGGCGCACGCCGCACGCCGCACGCCGCACGCCGCCGGGCAACTCCCGATGGCCGGCGTGGCAATCTTGCAGCAACATGGGCCCGGCATCCTCAAGCCATACACAGCGCGGGCACGATTGAATGTCAATACAAGCAAAGACCCTGGCGCTCGGCGCCGTTGTGGTGCTGGCCGCCGCAGCCGCTGCCTTTTATGCATGGCGTTCGGCGGACAAGGTAAGCGTCGAGGGCGCCGGCAGCGTCAAGGGCACCGGCCCGGCGCCAGGGTCCGGCCCAGGCGGCACCGCGGGTGGAACCGCAGGTGGGGGCGCGGCGCAGCCGCAGTCGGTGAGCGTGGTGCGCGCGCAGCAGCGCGACGTGCCGGTCACCATCGAAGCGACGGGCACGGTGGTGTCGCTCAATACGGTGGAAGTTCGGCCGCAGGTCTCGGCGATGGTGCGGCAGGTCGCGATCCGCGAAGGCCAGTTCGTTCGCAAGGGCGACTTGCTGTTCGCGCTGGACGACCGCGCCGACCGCGCGAACCTGGAAAAAGCGCGCGCCCAACTGCTGAAGAACCGCGCGACGCTCGCCGACCTGGAGCGCCAGCTGAAACGCTCGCAAGAGTTGCGCGACCAGAATTTCATCGCGCCGAGCGCCGTGGACACGGTGCTGTCCAGCGTGGAAGCGCAGCGCGCGGCGGTGGCCGCCGACGAGGCTGCGATCCACGTTACTGAAGTGGCGCTGGGCTACAACCAGATCCGCGCACCGTTGTCCGGGCGCGCCGGGGCGATCGGCGTGTACCAGGGCAGCCTGGTGTCGCAGGCGGGTGCGCCGCTGGTGACGATCAACCAGATCGACCCGATCGGCGTGGCGTTCAGCGTTCCCGAGGCGCAGCTCGCACCGCTGTTGCAGGCAAGCCGTGGCGAGCCGGCGACGGTGACGCTGCGGATGACGGGGCAGGGGGGTGGTTCGGGCGCGTTGGGTGGTGCGGGTGCGGGTGCCGGCGGCGCAGGGGCTGGCGCCGGTGCCAGTGGGCGAACTGCGGCAGGAACTGTCACCGGTGCAGGCCCTGCGGCCAATGCAGGCGCGGCCGCGCCGGCCGCGCCACCCGCGATCACCGGCAAGGTGAGCTTTATCGACAGTGCAGTGGACACGCAAAGCGGCACGATCCGCGTGAAGGGCACGTTCGCGAACTCGCAGCAACTGCTCTGGCCGGGCCAGTACGTGACGGCGCGAATGACGCTGCGCACGATCAAAGACGCGGTCGTCGTGCCGCAGGCGGCGCTGATTCTCGGCGCGACGCAGCAGCGCACGCTGTATGTCGTGGACGACGCGAACACCGCGCAATTGCGGCCGGTACAGGTGCGCTACGGCTTCGGCGAGTTCGCGGTGGTGGACGGCGTGAA
>JANOLA010000353.1:0-13821 GCA_031419535.1 Burkholderiales bacterium
GGTCAAAGCCTCGGCCAAGCGCGTGGCGCGAAAAGCGGCTTGAGCGTCCGGCGCGCGGGGCGGCACAAGAGCCCGCATCGGCGCGGGCCCCTGGGTGTGCCGCAGCCTCGGCAGCCGCTCAGAGACTCTCAACCTCTCAGAGCACTTTGTCGCGCAAACAGGATCATTGCTCTGCGTCTTCGGCCCGCGTGAAAGACGAGTGGTCGGCAATCCGACCACAATAGCTGCCGATGCGCGCGCCGGCCGGCCGCGCCTGTCTGCCCGGGTACCGTGAACATGAGCATTGATTTCCGTTCTGCGCCGACTCGTCCGCTGCGCGCGGCTGCCTTGTGGGCCCTGTTGGCCGCAGGCTGCGCCACCGTGGACGCTCCCAGCCCGACTCCGATCCCCGCGCCTGCCCCGGCCGCCGCTGCCCCAGCCGCCGCCCCGCCGACAGCGCGCCCCGCCGCCGCCGGCGCACCCGGTGCCCCGGTCGCCGCGGCCGCAGCGTCGGCACCGGCTTCCGGCGTTTCCGCGCCGGCATCGGCCGCAGCCGCCGCGGCCCGGCCCGACCCGAGTGCACCCAAGCCGTTTGACGAAGTGATCAAGGGCGCCACCGCCCAGGAGGGACTCTTCGGCCTGTGGCGCAAGGACGAAAAGCTCTGGCTGGAAATCGCACCCGAGCAGTTCGACAAGCCATTCATGCTGGCCGCGAACATTTCGCATTCGGTCGGTGAGCGGCGCCTGTACGGCAGTTGGATGGGTCCGTCGTGGCTGGCGAGTTTTCGCAAGATCGGCAGCCAGCAGATTCAGCTGATCGCGCTCAACACGAACTACGTGGCGCGCGGCGCGCCGATGGAAGCGGTGGTCGAGCAAGCGTTCTCGCACAGCCTGCTCGCCTCCGCCGCGATCGCCAGCGCGCCGCATGCGCAGCGCAAGTCGGTGCTGATCGACGCATCGTTCCTGCTCAGCGACCTGGCGGGCTACTCGACGCAACTCGAGCGTGCCTTTCGGCTGCCCTACGGCCTGGACCGCGGCAATTCGTTCTTCGAGAAGACGCGCGTGACGCCGGACCTGACCACAGTGAACGCGCGGCTGCACTTCGGCACCGCGCGCCTGCCGGCGCCGCCGCTGATGCCGAGCCCCGTGCCGATGCCTCCGCCACCATCCACGACACCCGATGCGCGCAGCTTTTTCATCGGCATGGTCTACAGCTTCACGAAGCTGCCCGAGCAGCCGATGGCGGCGCGCAAGACCGACCCGCGCCTGGGGCATTTCTTCGACGTCGTGACCGACCTGAGCACCGACCTCGACGCGAACCCGAAGCACCACTACATCACGCGCTGGCGCCTCGAAAGGAAGGACGCTTCCGCGGCGCTGTCCGAACCCAAGCAGCCCATCACCTACTGGCTCGACAAGAACATCCCGTTGCGTTACCGCAGCGCGGTCGAAGCGGGCATTCTCGAGTGGAACAAGGCGTTCGAGCGCATCGGTTTCTCGAATGCGATCGTGGCCAAACAGCAGCCCGACGACGCCGATTTCGACACGCTCGATTCGCGCCACGCGTCGATCCGTTGGTTCACCGGTGCCGACGCCGGCCTGGCGATCGGCCCGAACCACTCCGACCCGCGCACCGGTGAAATCATCGACGCCGACATCGCGATGAGCGACGGCTTCGCGCGCGGCGCGCGGCGCTTCATCGTGGAAGACGTCGGTGCCCCTGCGGCCCAGTCGTTCGCGCCGCGGGCCAGCGCCTGGGGCGAGAAGCTGCACCGCGCGTTTTGCAACTACTCTCAGGAAGCCGTGCGGGAGATGGACTTCGCGCTCGATCTGCTGGAAGCGCGCGGCGACATCGCGCCCGACAGCCCCGAAGCCGAGGCCTTGGCGCAATCGGTCGTGAAAGACACGATCACCCACGAAGTCGGCCACACGCTGGGCTTGAAGCACAACTTCAAGGCGTCGACCGTGATCACGCGCACGCAGCTCCAGGACCGCGAATTCACCGAGAAGAACGGCATCTCGGGTTCGGTGATGGACTACAACGCCTTCAACATCGCACTTTCGGGCGAGCGCCAGGGCAGCTTGAACAACACCACGCTCGGACCCTACGACTACTGGGCCATCGAGTATGCGTATCGCCCGTTCGAACCCGGCACCGAGGCGGCCGGGCTGGCGCAAGTCGCGGCGCGCAGCACCGAGCCCGAGCTCGCCTTCGCCGACGACAGCGACGCCGGCGGGTTTGGCGGCAGCGACGGCATCGACCCGCTGGTGAACCGCTTCGACCTCGGCGACGACCCGCTGGACTACTACAAGAAGCGTCTGCAACTGTCGCGCGAGCTGTGGCAGCGCGTTCAGGAGCGCACGCCGCAGGCCAGCGACCCGGTGGCGCGGCAGCGCCGCGTCTTGCTCAGCGGCTTTCGCCAGTTGAACCGCGCAGCAGAGTTGGTGGGCAAATACGTCGGCGGCATGCACACTGTGCGCGACCTGCCGGGCACGACCGCGCGCGCCGCGTACGCGCCGGTCGAGCCGGCGAAACAGCGTGACGCTTTGCAATTCCTCGCCAAGGGGCTGTTCAACACCGAGAGTTTCCGCTTCAAGCCGCAGTTCCTGGCGAGCCTCGCGCCCGACTACAACGAGTGGGAACGCGGGGGCCCGGTGAACATCCCGGCGGCGGTGCTGCAAGTGCAAATCGCCGCGCTCGACCGTTTGCTCAGCCCGGGCACGGCGCAGCGCCTGCTCGACCTGCCTCTTTATGTGGATGGGGCTCAGGCGCGCGACCTGATTTCGCTGCCCGAGGTTTACGGCACCTTGCAGAACTCGATCTGGAGCGAGCTGAAGGCAGGCGGCGACATCGATCGGCTGCGCCGCAACTTGCAGCGCGAACATTTGCGCCGGGTGCAAAGCCTGCTCGTGCGCGGCTCGCCGGGGCTGCCGCCCGACGCGTTGAGCCTGGCGCGGCTGCACGCCACGGAGCTGCAAGCCGATCTGAAACGCGCCAGCGCGAACCCGAAGTTGTCGATCGAAAGCCGGGCTCACTTGCAGGACAGTCTGGCGCTGCTCACCGAAGCATTGCGCGCGTCGATGCAGCGTTCGTAAACGCGGCGCGGCCGCCCCCGCCGCCCCTTACCCGAGCAGCGCGCTGCTGTGCGGTGCGGTGCTGTGCGTTGCAGGGCTTGGATTCAGGCCCGCCGGCGCCGGGCCAGCGTCGCCTGGCCCCCCAAACCCGCAGCCCGTCGCACGCGCCCGCCCAGGCACTTGGAGGGCAGGCCTCGCGGCGCTATCGTCGCGCCATGAAGACTTTGGCCTCAAGCCCCACACCGCAACCCCACGGCGTCCGCGTCTGGCTGTCGGAGCTGACTTTCCGGCGGGTCGGCGTTGCGCTCGGGCTGGCGACGCTCTTGTCGGTGGCGCTCAACCCGATCTTCATCACGTCGTATCCGGTGGTTCTGGCGCGGCTGCTCGCGATTGCCCTGGTGCTGCTGCTCGCGTTCACCGCGGCGCGCGCATGGCGCGTTCCCGGCGTGCCGCGCTGGTTGGCGCAGGTTCTTGCGGTTGCGCTGGCCGCGCCGCTCGCCACCCTGCTGGCCTACCTGCCCTCGGTGGGCGGCGATCTGGCGGAGTTGTTTCGCCACGAAGGGCGTGTGATGGGGCTGATGTCGATCACGTCGACGGTGCTGATCGTCGCGCCCTTGCTCGCGCTCGGCTCGCTCTACCGCGAACGCGACGCGCAGGCGCGCAGCCAGGCGCTGGCGTTCGAGCTGGAACGAAGCCGGCTCGAGCGCCAAGCGCTCGATGCGCAACTCAAGCTGCTGCAAGCGCAGATCGAACCGCACTTCCTGTTCAATACGCTGGCCAACGTGCAGCAGCTCGTCGAGTCGGGGTCAAACCGCGCCGGCCCGGTGCTGGGCAGCCTGGTCGCCTACCTGCGCGCTTCGATGCCCAAGCTGCACGCCGAACACCCGAGCCTCGGCAACGAACTGGCGATGGTGCGGGCGTACCTGGAACTGATGCAGATGCGCATGCCCGACCGATTGCAGTTCCGCATCGACGCCTCTGGCGTACCGGTGGACCTGGAATTTCCCGCGCTGGGGCTGTTGACGCTGGTGGAAAACGCCGTGCGCCACGGCATCGACCCCAGCCTGACGGGGGGCCGGATCGACGTGACGGCGCGGCGCGACGCGGCCAGCGGCGAAGTGCGCCTCGTCGTTGCCGACACCGGCGTCGGCATGAAGGAAACGGCGCCCAGCGGAACCGGCTTGAACAACTTGCGCTCGCGCCTGGCGGCGATGTTCGGCTCCGGCGCGCGCCTCGAACTGAACGAGGTTCAACCCAGCGGCTTGCGCACCGAGATCGTGTTCACACCCCGGCAGCCGACGCGAGAATGAACGACAGCACGCCACCGACCGCGCTGATCGCCGACGACGAGCCGCTGCTGCGCGAGCGCCTGCGCAGCCATCTCGCGCGGCTGTGGCCGGAGCTGAAAATCGTCGCGCAGGCGCGCAATGGCCGTGAAGCGGTGGAACTGTTCGACGAGCACCAGCCGCAGGTCGTCTTCCTCGACGTGCACATGCCCGGCATGAGCGGCATCGACGCGGCGCGCTCGGTGGCGCGGCGCGCGCAGATCGTGTTCGTTACCGGCTACGAGCAGTACGCGGTGCAGGCGTTCGAACAGGGCGCGCTCGACTACCTCGTCAAGCCGTTCGACGAAGCGCGCCTGGCCGACACGGTGCAGCGTTTGCAACAGCGCCTGAATCTGAATATGAGCGCCGAGCGTGCCGGCGGCACCGAGCCGGCTGGCCCGGCCACGCTGGACGCGGTGCTCGCCGATCTTTCAGCCGAATTGCGGCGCCGCGCGGCCGGCGATGGCGCGCGCGGCGCACATCTGCAGTGGATCAAGGCGTCGGTCGGCAACAGCGTGCGCCTGATTCCGGCGGAGCAGGTGTCTTACCTGCGCTCCGACGAGAAGTACACGCTCGTCGTGTGGGAGGGAGGCGAAGCGCTGATCCGCAAGACGATCCGCGAACTGGCCGATCAACTCGACCCGCAATCGTTCGCGCAGATCCATCGCTCCGTGATCGTCAACCTGCACCAGGTGGTGCAGGTGAACCGTGGCTTGAACGAAACGGCCGAGGTGCAACTGAAGGGCCGCAAGGAACTGCTGCCCGTGAGCCGCAGTTTCGTTCACGTGTTCCGACAGATGTGAGTCGAGGCCCGCGCGCGCGGCGCTCGAGGGCTGCCGCGCGGCAAGGGGCTACTGCACGCGGCTCGCGCTGGCTTCGGTGGCACCGGTCGAGGCGAGGTCCACGCTTGGCGCGGCGCGCTTCACGATGATTTCCACCGCCGGCAGGCGAACCGTTCGCACGGTGGAGCGCGAGTCGAACCACGCGGAAGCGATGGCCAGTGTGGCGCCGATCAGCACGGCAAAGGTCAGCAGGGGGGTGAGGATGCGGTCGATCATGATGGGCTCCTGGGTTGCAGAGGGCAGGCGACTTGTTCTCCGATGGGCTGAACTCTAGGAGCCGCGCTGGCCGCGCGAAAGCGGGTTGCGACGAACCGCGAAAAACGACGGATGATTTGCAGATGCTGGCGATGGAATTCGCGCCAGCGCAGGCATCCGGCCTGTTTGAACCAAAATTGCGCTCAATCGCATGAGAATGGGCGTCCGCGTTCGGCCCTTTGCTGTCGTTCGTTGCTGCGCGCATGCCAGCTGCGGCGCGAGGGCAGGTGGCCCGGGGTACGTTCTCCGGCCCACGCTCGCGGGGCGCCCGTTGTGGTCTGCGCAGCGCAGCGCCATCAACACCAGCCAAGCGCGCGACGAGCCAGGACACCGCGAATGGGGCCTGCGACCGTACCCCGAGCCACCTGCCCCGGCACCCAAGGTGGCAGGCAAAGAGGTGCCAATCCAACGACCGTTGCACAGGGCGGCGGCGGTGCCGCCGGGCGGAGGCCCCATTCGCGGTGTCCTGGCTCTTCGCACGCTTGGACGGTGATGACGCGGCTGTCCGTTGCAGGCCTCGATGCTGCTCCGCGAGCGTGGGCCGGAGCACGGGGGCGCCGCCACCGCCCTGGCGCACAGTCGTCGGCAGGCCGGGCTTGCACGAACAGCCGGTTTTCGCTTGCAGCCCCCGATCACCTGACTCGCGCAGGCGCTGGCATGCGCGCAGCAACGAACGACAGCCAAGGGCCGAACGCCGCCGGAACAAACGATGCAGTTAAACGCGAATGCGTATGGGCGCGCGCCAGGCACCGAGCGCGCCGGGACATCGCGCGAATCAGCGCAGGCCGAAGGCGCGCCCGATCGCGCCGCGCAGGCTGTGGTCGCGAATGATTTCACGCGCCGCGTTGTGGCCCGGCATGCCGGTCACGCCGCCGCCCGGGTGGGTGCCGGCGTCGCACATGTACAGGCCCTTGATCGGCGCTCGGTAGTCGCCGTGGCCGAGGATCGGGCGCGCTGCCCAGAGCTGGTCCAGGCTCATCACGCCGTGCATGATGTCGCCGCGGTACAAGCCGAACTTGCGCTCCAGGTCCAGTGGTGACAGCACGCTGCGCGCGATCACGCTGCGCTTGAAGTTCGGTGCGTAGCGCGTCACCGTGTCGATCACGAGGTCGGCCGCGGCTTCGCGCGCGTCGTCCCAGTTTTGCCCGCCCGGCAGGTCATAAGCGAACTGCTGGCAGAACAGGCTCGCCACATGGGCGCCCGGTGGCGCGAGGCTGTCGTCGAGCGTGCTCGGGATCAGCATCTCCACAATCGGTTCGCGCGACCAACCGTCCTTGCGCGCATCGTGAAACGCGCGGTCCATGTAGCCGAGCGACGGCGCGACGAAGATGCCGCTCGCGTGGTGCTCAGCTGTGTTGCGCCCGGGCAGGCAAGTGAAGTCGGGCAGCTCCGACAGCGCGACGTTCATGCGCAGCGTTCCCGAATCGCTGCGGTGCTGCTGGATCGCGCGCTTGAAGCCGGCGTCGAGTTCGCTCGGTGGAACCAGCCGCTCGAACAGCAGCCTGGGATTCAGGTTCGAGACCACGATGTCGGCGTCAACCTCGCGGCCGTCTTCCAGCAGCAGCCCCGTCGCGCGCCGGTTCGCGACTTTGACTTGCTTCACCGCCGCGTCGAGCACCGTCTTCACGCCGAACTGCTGGCAAGCGCGCGCCATCGCCTGCGTGATCGCGCCCATGCCGCCCACCGCATGGCCCCAGATGCCCGGCTTGCCGTTCACCCCGCCGAAGCAATGGTGCAGCAGCACGTAAGCCGAGCCGGGGGCCTCGGGGCTCGCGAAGTTGCCGACGACGGCATCGAACCCATACGCGGCCTTGATCGGGTCCGACTCGAACCAGCCATCCAGCACGTCGCGCGCGCTTTTCACGAACAGGGCCAGCACGTCGCGCCGCTGCTCGACGCTGAGCCTGGCCAACTGCCGCCCCTGGCGCAATCCCGGGCCAAGGCTGCCGGCGAGCGTGGTCAGGTCGGGCGGCGTTTGCAGCGACAGCTCGCGCAGCACGTTGGCCACGGTTTCGAGCATCTCTTGGTACGCCGGCAAACGATCGGCGTCGCGCTTCGAGAACTTCGCCACTTCGGCCTGCGTGCGCGTCAGGCTGCCGCCGAGCTTGAGGAAGCGTCCATCTTCCAACGGCAAGAAGTTGGAGATCGGCCGCTCCAGGATGCGCAAGCCGAGCTCGTGCAGCTTCATCTCGGCGATGACTTTCGGTGCGAGCAGGCTCACGGTGTAGCTCGCGACCGAATTGCGAAAGCCGGGGTGAAACTCTTCCGTCACCGCAGCGCCGCCGACGACGCCACGGCGCTCGTAGAGCGTGACGTCGAAGCCGGCACGTGCGAGGTAGAACGCGCAAACCAGGCCGTTGTGGCCGGCGCCGATGATCGCGGCGGTTTTTCTCGCCATGGACGCGGCGCCGTTCTATCAGTTCAACCCGGCACGGATCGACTCGACTCGGAATCGACTCAGATGGGATCCGTGCGCTGCATCAGCCACGCCAGCGCGTCGCCGCTGACCAAGCCACGCAAGCGCGCACGGACCGTCGCGTGGTAGCCGTTCAGCCAATCGACCTCGTCCTGGCGCAGCAAGGAACGCTCGATGCAGCGCGTGTCGATCGGGCACAGCGTGAGCGTTTCGAACTCGAGGAACTCGCCGAACTCATTGCCGCTCGTGTCACAGGTGGCGAGCACATTGAGCACCAGGTTCTCGATGCGAATGCCCCATTGCCCGCTGCGGTACAGGCCAGGCTCGACGCTCGTGATCATCCCTGGCTCCATCGCCATCTGCGGTTCTGGAATCGCCTTGGAGATGCTCTGCGGGCCTTCGTGCACATTCAGGAAGTAGCCCACGCCGTGGCCGGTGCCATGGCCGTAGTCGAGCGCGTGCTGCCACAGCGGCGCGCGCGCGATCGCATCGAGCATCGGCGACAGCGTGCCGCGCGGAAAGCGCGTGCGGCTCAAGCCCATCGTGCCTTTCAGCACCAGCGTGTAGTCGCGTTTCTGCGCCGCACTCACCTGGCCGATCGGCCAGACGCGCGTGATGTCGGTCGTGCCGCCGAGGTACTGGCCGCCCGAGTCGATCAGCAGCAGTCCGTCACCCTTGATCTCGGCATGCGACTCCGCAGTGGCCCGGTAATGCGGCATCGCGCCGTTGCCGTTGAAGCCGGCGATCGTGTTGAAACTCAAACCCACGAAGCCACTGCGCTTCGCGCGCGCCGCGCTCAAGTGTTCGTCGACCGTCAATTCGGTCAGTCGATCGCCGCGTGCGAGCGCCGCTTCGAACCAGGCGTAGAACTCGCAGCACGCCGCGCCGTCTTGCGCCATCGCGTCGCGGATGTGGGCGGCCTCGGCATCGCTCTTTCGGCTCTTCAGCAGTGTGCTCGGGTTGATCGCCTCGACCACCTTGACGCTCGCGTTCGCGCGCAAGCTGAACGTGATGCGCCTCGGGTCGATCAGCAACGTGGCGTTGGCGGGCAAGGCGGCGAGTGCGGCAGGGGCTTGCTCGTAGGGCACGACCTGAACGCCGTCGCGCGCGAGGGTGGTCTGCAGCTCGGCGCCGATCTTGCCTTCGGCGACGAACAGGCGCACCTCGTTCGCGCTGAGCAGTGCGTGCGCCAGGAACACCGGGTTGTAGTTCACGTCGCTGCCGCGCAGGTTGAACAGCCACGCAATGTCGTCTACCGTCGAGATGAAGTGGTGCGTCGCGCCGTGGCGTGCCATCGCTTCGCGCACCTGCATCAGTTTCGCCGAGCGGGCCAGCGGCGCGTGCGGCGCCAGATGTTCGTACACCGGCTGGCCCGGCAGGCCCGGGCGCTCGGGCCAGATGTGGGCGAGCAGGTCGAAGTCGGTGCGCAAAACGATCCCGGCTTGCTCGAGGCGGTTGCGCAACTGCTGCGCCGAAGCCAGGCCGAGCACGCTGCCGTCAACGCCGACGCTGGCGCCGCGCGGCGCGTTCGCCGCGAGCCAGTCGACATGCGTGGCGGCGGTGCCCGATGCGATTTTCACGAGCTCGATGCCGGTGCCGGCCAGCTCGTTCGCCGCCTGTTCCCAATAGCGGCTGTCGGCGAAGAGGGCCGCCTTGTCGAGCGTGACGGCCAGCGTTCCCATCGAACCGGTGAAGCCGGACAGCCACTGCCGCCCTTGCCAGCGCTCGGGCAGGTATTCCGAAAGATGCGGGTCGCTGGAAGGCACCAGCACGGCGGCCAGGCCCTGCGCTTTCAAACAATCGCGGACCTTTTCGATGCGCAGGCGGTAAGGGGAGGTGCGGGTGTCCATGGGGCTCCAATCGGCGCGGCTCGGGCGAGCGGATTCTAGGTGTCCCTCGGCGCGGAAGGCTGCGCAACGACCCGCGCACTGCGCTCGAAAGTGAAGTACGCCCAAGCCCATTCGACCATCACGATCAGCCGATTGCGAAACCCGATCAGGAAGTAGATGTGCGCGAACAGCCAGAACAGCCATGCGAGCAGGCCAGAGAAGCGCAGTGCGCCCAGGCCCGGCACCGCGAGATCGACGATTGCCGATTTGCGGCCGATCGTCGCGAGGTTGCCGTAGTCGGCGTAGTGGAACGCGCGTGTCGGCTCGCCGCGGACGCGGCGCAACAGGTTCGCGGCGGCGCAGCGCCCCATCTGCTTGGCCGCAGGGCTGACGCCGGGCACCGCAACGGGGTCGCCCCGGCCGTGGCCGCGCGGGTGACCGCGGGGGTGGCTTTGCGCCGCAGCGAGGTCGCCGATCACCGCGATGTTCGGGTGGCCGCTCAAACTCAGATCGGGCTGCACGATCACGCGGCCGGCGCGGTCGAGCGCTGCGCCGCTGCTCGCGGCCAAGCTCTTGCCCAACGCCGAGCCGGCCACGCCGGCGGCCCAGATCACGGTGTGGCTGGCCAGGCGAATCGTCGTGGTCGTGGTTGCTTCGCGCAACTCGCAGGTCACGGCGCCCGCGTCGATGCCGGTCACTTTGCAGCCGGTGCGAACGTCCACACCGATGCGCGCCAGTTGCTCGCGCGCACGCTGCGAAAGCTTGGGGACGAAACTGCCGAGCACCCGGTCCGACCCTTCGATCAGGATGACACGCGCGGATTGCGTGTCGATGCGGCGGAACTCGTCTTTCAGCGTGTGCTGCGCCATCTCTTTCATCGTGCCGGCCATTTCCACCCCCGTGGGGCCGGCGCCGATCACGACGAAGGTGAGCCACGCCTCGCGCTGCGCAGCGTCTTCGCAGCGTTCGGCGTGTTCGAAGGCGCCGATCACTTTCGCGCGGATGTCGAACGCGTCGGCGAGCGTCTTCAGCCCCGGCGCGAACGCTGCCCAGTCGTCGTGGCCGAAGTAGCTGTGCGTCGCGCCCGGCGCGACGATCAGATGGTCGAACTCGAGCCGCGATCCGTCGTCGAGGATGACGCTGGTTGCCGGCGCGTCGATCGCGGTGACTTCGGCTTGAAGGATCGTCAGGTTGCCGCGCTGCATTTCGCGCCGCAAGGTGTGGCGGATCGGCGCGCTGATCGCCGGAGCGCTCAGACCGGCGGTGGCCACTTGATAGAGCAGCGGCTGGAACAGGTGGTGGTTGGTGCGGTCGATCAGCGTGATCTCGATCGGCGCACCCGCCAAGGCGCGCACGGCTTCCAGGCCGCCGAAGCCGCAGCCGATCACGCCCACGCGTGGCGGCGCCGCTGTCATCGTGCGCTTGCGCCGGCAGGGCTCGCGGCCACGGGCAGCGCCAAGAGCCGGCCGCGCACCATCTGGATGTGGCTGCGCAGCGAATACAGCTCGTCGGCGTAACTCAGCGGCACGGCGACGTTCTCGACGCGCTCCTCAATCTCGGCCAGCTCGCGCAGCAGATCGTCATTGGAGCGCTCGCCGAACGAGCTCTCCACGCCGCGCAACTGCGCGTACCAGCGAAAGATGCGCGAGCGGATGCGAAACTGGTAGAGCGGCGGCACCACGCGCGACAGCGGCAGCAGAATCACGACGATCGACGCGAGCACGACCCACATGCGGTCGACCAGGTTCGCCAGCCAGAACGGCAGGTATCGCTGCAGCAGTGGCGCGCCGCTTTTGTAGAAGCGCTCGGCCTCTTTGGCCAGCGGCATCTCGGTGTGCTGCGCGCTCGGGAACTCGCCTTTGCGGTGGAACCAGCCGGCGTCGCCATGAATGTGCTGCGCCGCCTGCACGAACAGTTGCAGCAGCGCCGGGTGCGTGCCTTCCTTCGCCACCAGCGTCGCGGTGGGGGCCACCAGGTTCACGTTCGCGCCGGGCAGGTCGCGCGCGAGGTCGACGATGCCGCGCGGCAGCACCACCGGGCTCATGAACGCAAAGCGCCGCGAGTAGGCCTCGGCCTGGGGAAAGTCGAACAGCTTCACGCCCGGCGTGCGCAGCAGCATCTGCACCATCAGCGATTCCGGCGCCGACGCGAACACGAGTGCGTCGATCTCGCCGCCGAGCAGCGCCACGACGGCGGGGGTCTGTGGGTGGCTGAACAAACTCAGCGTCGCGCGCTCGATGCCGTTGGCATCGAGCAGGCGTTGCATCAGCAGCGGCGTGCCGCTGCCGGGTGCGCCGATGTTGAACTTCCAGCCCGGCAGTTGCGCGAGCGAGGTCAGGGCGCTAGCTTTCAGCAGGCGCTTCGCGGACTCCTCTCGATAGAACAGCCACACCGGCTCGTGAAACAGGCTGCCCAGAGCCACCAGGCCTTCGTTGGCGGCGTCGTCGCCGTCGCGCTCCACGTCGGCGCCGCCCTGCACGAATGCGAGGTCGACGTTCGATTCGTCGTTGCGCAGCAGGCCCAAGTTTTCCGCCGCTCCCTGCGTGGCGCGCAACTCGACGCGGATGCCGTGCAGCTTCAGATAGGCCGCGTAGCGCTTGCCGAATTCGGCGTAGGCGCCCTGGTCCTGGCCGGTGGCGAGCACCACTTTTGTCGGTGGCGCGGGGTCAAGCACCCAATACGCCAACCCGAGCAGCAGGACCGCGATCAACAGGAACGGCCCGGCGGTGACGAGCAGGTCGCGAACCGAAAGCAGGGTGTGGCGCAGGACTTTGGGCATGGCACTCACGAGAGTCGGGGGCAAGCCTGCACGATAGCGCGAGTCGGTGGCCGCGCCGGGCTCGCATCGGGCCAGCATCGGGCATTCGGGATGTGCGGATACAGGCGAGCTTTAGACTCAGGCCCGCTACCCGCAAATTTTTCTCCATGACGAAGTCGATACCCCCGGGCGCTTTTGCCGCTGTCAGCGCAAATGTCTACCAGGCCAGCGCGCTGACGCGCGGCCCCTGGCACCCCGAGCACCAGCACGCCGGGCCGCCGATCGCACTGGTGTGCCGCGCGATCGAGCGCGCCGCGCTCGAACATGGGTTGACGCATGTGTCGCGCCTCACCGCGAACCTGCTGCGGCCGGTGCCGATCGCCGAACTCACGGTTGACGTCGGCACGGATTACGTCGGCCGCAACGCCGGCCACTTCTCGGCGAGCCTGAGCGTCGGCGACAAAGTCGTCGCGCGCTTCACGGCGCTGGTGCAGCGCGAAAGCGCGGTCGAGCTGCCCGCGGCGCTGCCGCCCGATCCACCCGGCCACTCCCCGCCGGCCCGGCCGCAGCCGCCGGAAACCTCGAAGCCGGGCACGTTCCCGTTCGCCGGCAAGCATGTCGGCTATGCGGACTTGGTCGAGAACCGCGTCGCGAGCGGCGTGTTCTTCAGCGGCCCTTGCGCGATCTGGTTTCGCCTCGCGCACCCCTTGGTCGAAGGCGAGGTGCCGAGCGTCTACCAGCGCGTTGCAGTGGCCGCCGATTCCGGCAACGGCATCAGCGCCGTGCTCGACTTTTCCAAGTACATCTTCGTCAATTCAGACCTGACGATCAACCTGCTGCGCCGGCCGCGCGGCGACTGGGTCTGCCTGGACGCGCGCACCCACCTCGGCGCCGAAGGCTGCGGCCTGGCCGCGTCGAACCTGTTCGACGCCGATGGCCTGATCGGCATGGCCACGCAAAGCCTCTCGATCCGCGCGCGCGATTGAGCGGCCCAGCCAGCAGTCCTTCGTCCCCCGACATTCCCACACCACCCCGGAGACCCCGATGCTCACCGAATACTCGCCCAAGACGACCGACCTGCTGCAACGCCTGTACGCGTTCTACGCCGCGCACATCCATCCCAACGAAGGGCGCTACCACGAAGAGATGGAAGCCTACCGGCGCGAAGGCAACCCATGGCAGCCGGTGAAACTGATCGACGAACTCAAGGTCAAGGCGCGCGCCGCGGGCCTGTGGAACATGTTCCTGCCGCACGCCTACAAAGGCAACGGCGGCATCTCGAACCTCGACTATGCGCCGCTGTGCGAAGTGATGGGGCGCGTGATCTGGTCGAGCGAAGTCT
>JANOLA010000354.1:0-5121 GCA_031419535.1 Burkholderiales bacterium
CCGTTCGAATGCGCGCAAGCGCGGATTCCCGATGCTCGACGACGAGGGCGCGCGCGCCAGGCCGAGCTCGGCGGCGCCGGCGCCTGTCTCGATGTAGCCTTCGTCGAGCAGCGTCTGAAACGTGCGCTGCGAGTCGCTCGGAATCAGCTCGCGCAGTTGAGCGTCGGAGCGTCGCCCGTCAACCAGAATCAGCGCGGGGCGCAAGCGCGGCGCCAGGCCGTAGGCGCGGGTCTCGATTTCGATCTGTCCCTTGGCGGTCTTGCGGTAGATCATGCCCGTGGTGCCTGGTAGCGGACGGGCCTCAACGGCGTCGATCCGGGCCCGGAGCTTAGCGCACCGCTCGGGCGATGGGCGCCAGAGAAAACGGGGCACACCGTATAGTTGTCACGAAATTTTGCAAGGAGAGCTACTCTATGAGCACCGAGTTTTTGTTGACTGAAGTTCGCGGCACCGGGCTGCTCAAGACCGGCTGGATCACGCTGAATCGGCCCAAGCAGCTCAATGCCCTCAATGACGGCTTGATGACGGAACTCGGCCAGGCCTTGCAAGGTTTCGACGCCGACCCCGACATCGGCTGCATCGTCATCACCGGCAGCGAGAAGGCCTTTGCCGCCGGCGCCGACATCGGCGCGATGGCGAGCTGGAGCTACATGGACGTCTACAAGACGAACTACATCACGCGCAACTGGGAAACCATCCGCGCCGTGCGCAAACCCGTGATCGCCGCGGTGGCGGGTTTTGCGCTCGGCGGGGGGTGCGAGCTCGCGATGATGTGCGACATCGTCATCGCGGCCGACACCGCCAAGTTCGGCCAACCGGAGATCAAGATCGGCGTGATGCCCGGCGCCGGCGGTACGCAGCGCTTGCCGCGCGCGGTGGGCAAGGCCAAGGCGATGGACATGATCCTGACCGGGCGCATGATGGACGCGGTGGAGGCCGAACGCTGCGGGCTCGTGTCGCGCATCGTTCCCGCCGCCGAACTGCAAGCCGTGGCGCTCGCGGCGGCGCAGTCGATCTGCGAATTCAGCGGGCCGAGCGTGATGATGGCCAAGGAAAGCGTGAACCGCGCTTACGAGGCGAGCCTGTCGGACGGCGTGCTGTTCGAGCGGCGTTTGTTCCATTCGCTGTTCGCCACCGAAGACCAGAAGGAAGGCATGGACGCCTTCGTCAGCAAGCGCAAGGCGGTGTTCAAGCAGCGCTGAAGGTGGAAAACGCGCCGCTCAGTTTTGATTGCGCAGCGAAGGGAACAGAATCACGTCGCGAATGCTCGGGCTGTCGGTGAGCAGCATGATGAGCCGGTCGATGCCGATGCCGCAGCCGCCGGTGGGCGGCATACCGTACTCGAGCGCGCGGATGAAATCGGCGTCGTAGTACATCGCCTCCTCGTCGCCGGCCTCCTTGTTCACCGCCTGCGCCTGGAAGCGCGCGGCCTGGTCCTCGGCGTCGTTCAGCTCCGAGAAGCCGTTCGCCACTTCGCGCCCGGTGATGAAGAGCTCAAAGCGTTCGGCGACCGACGGGTCGGCATCGGACGCGCGCGCGAGCGGCGAAACCTCGACCGGATAGTCGATGATGAAGGTCGGCTCCCAGAGTTTGTCTTCGACCGCCGCTTCGAACATCGCGAACTGCAGTTCGGCCAGGCCCCAGTGCGCGGGCGGCGTCTCGCCAAGCGAGACCAGCTTGTCCCGCAACTGCGCCGCGTCGCGTGCCTGCGCCGCGCTCAGATGCGCGTGCGCGACCAGCGAATCGGTCATCGGCAGGCGGGCGAACGGCTTTTCCAGATCGAGCGGTCGGCCCGAGTACGTGAGGCTCGCCGAACCCGTGGCCTGGCGCGCCGCCTGGCGCAAAATCGCCTCGGTAAAGTCCATCACGTCGTGGTGGTTCCAGTAGGCCGCGTAGAACTCCATCATCGTGAACTCGGGGTTGTGCCGCACCGAGATGCCTTCATTGCGGAAGTTGCGGTTGATCTCGAACACACGCTCGAAGCCGCCGACGATCAAGCGCTTCAGGTACAGCTCCGGCGCGATGCGCAGGAACATCTGCTGGTCCAGCGCGTTGTGGTGCGTCACGAACGGCTTCGCGTTCGCGCCGCCCGGAATCGGGTGCAGCATCGGCGTCTCCACTTCGAGGAAGTGGTGCTCCACCATGAACTGGCGCATCGACGCAACCGCCTTGCTGCGCGCGACGAAACGCTCGCGCGCGGTGTCGTCGGTCATCAGGTCCACGTAGCGCTGCCGGTACTTCTGCTCCTGGTCCGTCATGCCGTGGAACTTGTCGGGCAGCGGGCGCAGGCTCTTGGTGAGCAGGCGCAAAGTGCTGACCCGCACCGAGAGCTCGCCGGTCTTGGTCTTGAAGAGCTTGCCTTCGGCGCCCAGAATGTCGCCCAGGTCCCAGTGCTTGAATTGTTCGTAGACCGCTTCACCCACCGCGTCGCGCGTGACGAAGAGTTGGATGCGGCTCGATCCGTCTTGCAGCGTGCAAAAGCTCGCCTTGCCCATCACGCGCTTGAGCATCATGCGGCCAGCGAGCGTGACCTTGATCGCTTGCGGTTCGAGTTCTTCGTTCGGCATTTCGCCGAATTTGCGCAGCAGGTCGAGTGCGTTGTTCTTCGGCTTAAAGTCGTTGGGGAAGGCCGCGCCGCCCGACGCGTTGGATTGCGCCCGAATCGCGGCGAGTTTTTCGCGGCGCTCGACGATGAGTTGGTTGTCATCGGGCGGTGGAGCGGTCGTGCGTTCGTCGGTCATGGGCCTCTTTCGGTGAGCCGGCGATTTTATGGGCGGGCAGCGCCTTGGGTATCCATCGCGCGCTGTGCTCGTAGAATTCGCCGCCCATTACCCTGCCGGTGTGACGCGGCCTGTTGCACCCCTGGAGGCTCTGCCAACCATGCATGTCCAACGCCAGCCCATCACCGGGCGCAAGCTCCGGTTCGCACTCGCTGGCTGTGGACGCATCGCCGCCAATCACTTCGAGGCGATCAAGGCGCATGCCGAGCGCTGCGAAGTGACGGATGTCTGCGATGTCGATCCCCAGGCGTTGGCGGCCGCGGTGGCGCGCACGGGCGCGGCGGGCCACGCCGGCTTGACTTCGATGCTGGCAAAGACCCAAGCCGACTGCGTGATCCTCACCACGCCCAGCGGCCTGCACTCGGCGCAAGCGATCGAGATTGCCCGATCCGGCCGCGACGTGATGACGGAAAAGCCGATGGCCACGCGCTGGAGCGACGGCCTGGCGATGGTGCGCGCCTGCGACGAAGCGGGAGTGCGCCTGTTCGTCGTCAAGCAGAACCGCCGCAACCGCACGCTGCAGCTGCTCAAGCAGGCGGTCGACAAGGGACGCTTCGGCCGCATCTACATGGTCAACGTCAACGTGTTCTGGACGCGGCCCCAGTCGTACTACGACAGCGCGGCGTGGCGCGGCACCTGGGAGTTCGACGGCGGCGCCTTCATGAACCAGGCGAGCCACTATGTCGATCTGCTCGACTGGATTGCGGGGCCGGTGGAGAGCGTGATGGCGTACACGGGGACGCTGGCGCGCAACATCGAGGTCGAAGACACGGGTGTGGCGGCGCTGAAATGGCGCAACGGCGCGATGGGAACGATCAACGTGACGATGCTCACCTACCCGAAGAACCTGGAAGGGTCGATCACGATCCTCGGCGAGCGCGGCACGGTGCGCATCGGCGGCGTGGCAGTGAACGAAATCAAGCACTGGCAGTTCGAGCAGCCCGATGCGATGGACGCGCAGATCGACGATGCGAGCTACCAGACGACATCGGTCTACGGCTTTGGCCACCCGCTGTACTACAACAATGTGATCGAGACCTTGCGCGGCGAAGCGCATCCGGAGACCGACGGGCGCGAGGGGTTGAGGTCGCTGGAGCTGCTGATCGCGATGTACATGTCGGCGCGCGACGGCAAGCGCATCAGCCTTCCGTTGTCTTACTGACTGCGCGCGGCGCATGGAAACGACGATCCACCCCTCGGCCATCGTCGATGCCGGCGCCGAGTTGGGCGAGGGCTGCCGCGTCTGGCATTTCGTGCACATCAGCGCCGGTGCGCGCATCGGCCGGGGCTGCTCGTTCGGCCAGAACGTCTTCGTCGGCAACGACGTTCGCATCGGCGACAACGTGAAGATTCAGAACAATGTCTCGGTTTACGACGCGGTGACGCTCGAAGACGACGTATTCTGCGGGCCCAGCATGGTGTTCACGAATGTCTACAACCCTCGCGCAGCCGTGGTGCGCCGCGGCGAATACCGGCGCACCCTGGTGCGTCGTGGGGCGACGCTGGGCGCGAACTGCACCATCGTGTGCGGCACGACAGTGGGACGATTCGCATTCGTCGGGGCGGGCGCCGTGATCAACCGCGACGTGTCCGACTTCGCGCTGATGGTCGGCGTTCCCGCGCGCCACATCGGCTGGATGAGCCGGCATGGCGAGCGGCTGGCCTTGCCGCTGGCCGGCGAGGGCGAGGCTGCGTGCCCCGTGACGGGTGAAGCCTATGTGCTTCGCGCCGGCATGTGCGCGCCCGCGCAGGAGCGCCCATGAGCGGAAAAATAGAATTCACCGACCTGAAGACCCAGTACGCCGCGCTGCGCGAACCCATCGCCGCGCGCATTCAGAGGGTGCTCGATCACGGCCAGTACATCATGGGCCCGGAAGTCAAGGAGCTCGAGGAGCGCCTGGCCGCATTCACCGGCGCGAAACACTGCATCACCGTGGCCAGCGGCACGGAAGCCTTGTTGATTTCCCTGATGGCGATCGGCTTGAAGCCGGGCGACGAAGTCATCACCACGCCATTCACCTTCGCGGCAACGGCCGAGATGATCGTGCTGCTGGGCGGCAAGCCGATGTTCGTCGACATCGAACCCGACACCTGCAACATCGACGCCTCGTTGATCGAGGCGAAGATCACGGCAAGGACGCGGGCGTTTCTGCCGGTGAGCCTGTACGGCCAAGTGGCCGACATGGACGAGATCAATGCCATCGCGGCGCGGCATGGAAATCTTCCCGTGATCGAAGATGCGGCGCAAAGTTTTGGCGCGAGCTACAAGGGGCGCAAGAGCTGCAACCTGAGCACGATTGGCTGCACCAGTTTCTTTCCCAGCAAACCGCTGGGCTGCTAT
>JANOLA010000355.1:0-2571 GCA_031419535.1 Burkholderiales bacterium
AGACATTCCGCTCGACTGGTTGCAGAAGAAGCTCGAGCTCGAACTCAGCCCGGAAGAAAAGGCCGCGATCGAGAAGATGGGTTGGGACGAGTTGATGGAGACGCTGAAAAAGCGCTTTGAAGAGCAGAAGAAGCGCCACGAAGGCGGCTCCAAGATGATCGGCACGGGAGGCACCTCGCCGTTCGGCGCCTACGGCTACAACCCGCAGGGCATTCGCATCGGCCAGGACAAGGGCCGCAACAAGAGTGCCGTGAAAGTGTGGGACCAGCGCCAGTACAAGGACTACGACGACACGCTGGAACTGGGCACGCGCAACATCAAGGTCGCGCTGCGCCGCCTGCGCCGCTTTGCGCGCGAAGGCGCGGAAGAAGAACTCGACCTGGACGACACGATCCGCTGCACGGCGGCGAACGCCGGCTGGCTCGACATCAAGATGGTGCCCGAGCGCCACAACAAGGTGAAAGTACTGCTGCTGATGGACGTGGGCGGCACGATGGACGAGCACATCCACCGCGCCGAAGAACTGTTCAGCGCCGCGAAGAGCGAGTTCAAGCACCTCGAATTCTTCTACTTCCACAACTGCGTCTACGACTTCATGTGGAAGAACAACCGGCGCCGCTACAGCGAGAAGTTCCCCACCTGGGACATCATTCGCAAGTTCAACAAGGACTACAAACTGATCTTCATCGGCGACGCCACGATGAGCCCGTACGAAATCCTCCAGCCCGGCGGCAGCGTCGAATACAACAACGAAGAGCCGGGTGCCGAGTGGCTGCAGCGCCTCACCAACGCGTTCCCGAAATTCGCCTGGATCAACCCCGAGCCGCAAGGCGTGTGGGGCTACCGGCAAAGCATCGCCGTGATCCAGCAGTTGATGAATCAGCGCATGTTCCCGCTGACGCTGACGGGGCTTGAAGGAGCGATGCGGCTGCTCAGCAAATGATGCTGTGCAAGGGCGCGGCGCGGCGCTTGCGCTCACCCGCCGATGTGCGGGAAGCGCGGCTCGACTCAAGGCAGTGCAGTTCGGACCTGTGGCGCTGGAGTCTGTGCCTGGCGCTGTCGCTTTCGCCGCTCTGGGCGCTCGCCGCGGGTGAAGCCTCTGCGCCGGTCTCCTCGCCGGCCAATGCGCCTGGCGAGCCAACCGTGCAAGCAGCGTACCACCTCAAGATCGACGCGCCCGAAGCGCTGCGCACGCTGCTGCTTGCCTACCTGGACCTGGCGCGATTTCAGAATGTCGGCGAGTCCGAATCGATCACCGGCCCCGAGCTCGACCGCCTGATTGCCGCCGCACCTGCACAAGCGCGCGCGCTGCTCGAAACTGAAGGCTACTTCGCCGCCCTGGTCACGGCGCGGCGCACCCCCGGCGCGAGCGCGGTGCCGCAGGTGCAGTTGACAGTCACCCCGGGTCAGCGCGTCACGGTCACGCATTGGACGCTCGACGCGCTGGGCGAGCTGCAATTGCTGATCGAAGCGAACGACGAACTCGCTCGCACCACGTTCGACGCGCTGCGCCGCGAGTGGCCCTTGCCCATCGGCGCGCCGTTCCGGCAGTCGGTGTGGTCGGCGGCGAAGAATGGAGCGCTCGCGAAGCTGCGGGCCAACGGCTACCCGGCCGCGAACTGGCTCGATACCGACGCGGCGATCGACGCCGCACAAGCCAGCGCGCTGCTCCGCGCCACGCTCGCGAGCGGCCCACTGTTCCGGCTGGGCGAGCTGCGCATCGAGGGCCTGTCGCGCTACAACGCGGACAGTGTGCGCAACGTCGCCGAATTCGGCGTCGGCGCGCCGCACAGCGAACAGCGTCTGCTCGACTTTCAGGAGCGCCTGGTCAAGACCGGTTTGTTCGAGGGCGTGAGCGTCGAAGTCGACCCGGACCCCGCGCAAGCCGCGTCCGCGCCGGTGCTGGTGCGCCTGCGCGAACTGCCGCTGCAGCAGGCAACAGTCGGCGTGGGCTACAGCGACAACACGGGTCAACGGATCACGTTCGAGCACTTGCACCGCCGGCCCTTCGGCTTCAACGTCATCGCGAAGAACAAGGTGGAGTTCGGACGCGAGGCGCGCAGCTGGTCGGGCGAGCTGACGAGCCACACGCTGCCGGGCCTGTACCGCAATCTGCTCGCGGGAAGTTATGAAAAACTCGAAGTCGCCGACGAGATTCGCACCTCCTGGCGCTGGCGCGCCGGTCGGGCCTACGACTCGCAGCGCATCGAGCGCGTGGTGTTCGGCGAATTGCTCGGCTCCGAGCTGCGCAACGTGGCGGGTCGCGCACAGGCCGACGCGTTGTCGCTCAATTTCAGCGGTGCCTGGCGCAGACTGGACAGCGTGATCCTGCCCACCGAAGGCTTGACGGCATCGGGGCAGTTCGGCGGCGGCTGGTCGCAGAGCAGCGTCGCCGACAGCGGCCTGTTCAGCCGCATCAATGCACGGATCACCGCGTACGAGCCGCTCGGCCTGAGCTGGTACGGCACCGGCCGCATCGAACTCGGCCTCCTGAACGCCGGCAGCATCACCGGTATGCCCGACCCGCTGCTGTTTCGTGCCGGTGGCGTCGACTCGGTGCGAGGCTACGGC
>JANOLA010000356.1:0-6178 GCA_031419535.1 Burkholderiales bacterium
GGCGATAGACGTCCTGCACCTCGTCGACGATGTAGCGCGCCTGCTCTTCCATGCCCAGCAGGCGCAGGATGTCCTGCGGGTCGGCCGGCCCGTCGACGATCGACTCGCCCTTGTTCACGACCTGGCCTTCGTGCACGACGATGTTCTTTTCCTTCGGCACCAGCTCTTCGTAAACCTTGCCTTCCGGATCGGTGATCTGCAAGCGCACCTTGCCCTTGGTCTCTTTGCCAAACGACACCGTGCCCGTCATCTCGGCCAGCGTGCCCTTGTCCTTCGGCGTGCGCGCCTCGAACAACTCGGCCACGCGCGGCAGGCCGCCCGTGATGTCGCGCGTCTTCTGGCCTTCGACCGGAATGCGCGCGAGCACCTCGCCCGGCGCCAGGTCTTGGCCGTCGCGGATCTGGATGAGTGAGCCGACGGGGAAGCCGATCGTCACCGAGTGGTCGGTGCCGGGGATCTTGACTTCGTTGCCGGCCACGTCGAGCAGCTTGACTTGAGGGCGCACGACCTTCGCCACACCGCGGCGTTTCGAGTCGATCACGACGAGTGTCGACAGGCCCGTCACTTCGTCAACCTGCTTGGCGACAGTGACGCCTTCCTCCACGTTCTCGAACTTCGCCTTGCCGGCGAATTCGGTGATGATGGGTCGCGTCAACGGGTCCCAGTTCGCGAGCACGGTGCCGGCCTTGATGTTCTGATCCGACTTGATGTTGAGCAGCGCGCCGTACGGCACCTTGTGGCGCTCGCGCTCGCGGCCGTGCGTGTCGGACACGATGATCTCGCCGGACCGTGAAATCACCACCAGCTCGCGCCGGCTGTTCGTCACGTAGCGCATCGTCGCGTTGAAGCCGACCACACCGTCGGACTTGGCATCGACGCTGCTGGCCACCGCCGCGCGCGACGCCGCACCACCGATGTGGAAGGTGCGCATCGTGAGCTGCGTGCCCGGCTCGCCGATCGACTGGGCGGCGATCACGCCGATCGCCTCGCCCACGTTGACCCGGCCGCCGCGGCCCAGGTCGCGGCCATAACACTTGGCGCAAATGCCGAAGCGCGTGGCGCACGTGAGTGCGGTGCGGACCTTGATTTCGTCGACGCCGGCTGCCTCGAGCATGTCGAACATGTCTTCGTCGAGCAACTCACCGGCGGGAACGAGCGTCTCCTGCGACTCGGGGTGCATCACTTCCACCGCCGTGACGCGGCCGAGAATCCGGTCGCGCAGGCTCTCGATCACCTCGCCGCCTTCGACCAGCGCGCGCATGTTCATGCCGTTGAAGGTGCCGCAGTCGTCTTGCGTGACGACCAGGTCTTGCGTCACGTCCACCAGGCGCCGCGTCAGGTAGCCCGAGTTCGCCGTCTTCAGCGCCGTGTCGGCCAGGCCCTTGCGGGCGCCGTGCGTCGAGATGAAGTACTGCAACACGTTCAGGCCTTCGCGGAAGTTCGCCGTGATCGGCGTTTCGATGATCGAGCCATCCGGCTTGGCCATCAAACCGCGCATCCCGGCAAGCTGGCGAATCTGCGCTGCCGAGCCGCGCGCGCCCGAGTCGGCCATCATGTAGATCGAGTTGAACGACTCTTGGTCCACCAGCTTGCCATGCCGGTCGGTGACCTTCTGCTTGGACAACTGGGCCATCATGACCTTGCCCACTTCGTCGCCCGTCTTGCCCCAAATGTCGACGACCTTGTTGTAGCGCTCGCCCGAAGTCACCAGGCCCGAGACGTACTGCTGCTCGATTTCCTTGACTTCTTTTTCGGCGCGCTCGATCAGGCCCGGCTTCTCTTTGGGCACCAGCATGTCGTCGATGGCGATCGAAATGCCGGCGCGCGTGGCCAGGCGGAAACCCGCCTGGAGCAGCTTGTCGGCAAAGATCACCGTCTCTTTCAACCCGCACTTGCGGAACGACGTGTTGATGAGGCGCGAAATTTCCTTCTTCTTGAGCGCCTTGTTGATGTTCGCGAAGTCCAGGCCCTTGGGCAGGATTTCGCTGAGCAGCGCGCGGCCCACCGTCGTGTCCACCAGCTTGGTCGACGCGCCCCAGTCGCCAGTCGCCTTGTCCTGGGCGTAGTCGGTCATGCGCACGCTGACCTTGGAGGTGATTTCGACCTGCTGGTTGTCCAGCGCGCGGTGCACTTCGGCCACGTCGGAGAAGATGATGCCTTCGCCCTTGGCGTTGATGCGCTCTCGCGTGGCGTAGTACAGGCCCAGCACCACGTCTTGCGAAGGCACGATGCTCGGCTCGCCGTTGGCCGGGAAGAGCACGTTGTTCGAGGCCAGCATCAGCGTGCGGGCTTCCATCTGCGCCTCGATCGACAGCGGGATGTGCACGGCCATCTGGTCGCCGTCGAAGTCGGCGTTGAACGCCGAACACACGAGCGGGTGCAACTGGATCGCCTTGCCTTCAATGAGCACCGGCTCGAACGCCTGGATGCCCAGGCGGTGCAGCGTCGGCGCGCGGTTCAGCAGCACCGGGTGCTCCTTGATCACTTCCTCAAGGATGTCCCACACCACTGGCGTGCCGCTCTCGACTTCCTTCTTCGCCGCCTTGATCGTCGTGGCGATGCCCATCGCTTCCAGACGCGAGAAGATGAACGGCTTGAAGAGTTCGAGCGCCATCAGCTTGGGCAGTCCGCACTGATGCAGCTTGAGCGTCGGGCCGACCACGATCACCGAGCGGCCCGAGTAGTCGACGCGTTTGCCCAGCAAGTTCTGGCGGAAGCGCCCGCTCTTGCCCTTGATCATGTCGGCAAGCGACTTCAGCGCGCGCTTGTTCGCGCCCGTCATCGCCTTGCCGCGGCGGCCGTTGTCGAGCAGCGAATCAACAGCTTCTTGCAGCATGCGCTTCTCGTTGCGCACGATGATTTCAGGCGCCTTCAGCTCCAGCAACCGCGCCAGGCGGTTGTTGCGGTTGATGACGCGGCGGTACAGGTCGTTCAGGTCGGAAGTCGCGAAGCGGCCACCGTCCAGCGGCACGAGCGGGCGCAGGTCCGGCGGCAGCACCGGCAGCACTTCCATCACCATCCACTGCGGCTTGATGCCCGACTTCTTGAAGGCTTCCATGACCTTCAGGCGCTTGGAGTTCTTCTTGACCTTGAGCTCCGAGCCCGTCATGTCGCCGCGCAGCCGCTCGGCTTCAACGTCCAGGTCGATCTCAGCCAACAGTTTGTGCACGCCCTCGGCGCCCATCAGCGCAACGAATTCGTCACCGAATTCGGTTCGCTTGGCGTCGTAATCGTCCTCCGTCATGATGCTGAATTTTTTCAGCGGCGTCATGCCGGGGTCGACGACGACATAGGCCTCGAAGTAGAGCACGCGTTCGATGTCGCGCAGCGTCATGTCGAGTACCAGGCCCAGACGCGACGGCAGACTCTTCAGGAACCAGATGTGCGCGCACGGAGCGGCCAGGTCGATGTGGCCCATGCGCTCGCGGCGCACCTTGGTCTGCGTGACTTCAACGCCACACTTCTCGCAGATCACGCCACGGTACTTCAGGCGCTTGTACTTGCCGCACAGGCACTCGTAGTCCTTGATCGGGCCAAAAATCTTGGCGCAGAACAGGCCATCGCGTTCAGGCTTGAACGTGCGGTAGTTGATCGTCTCCGGCTTCTTGACCTCGCCGAATGACCAGGACCGAATTTTCTCGGGCGAAGCCAGTCCGATCCTGATGGCATCGAAATGCTCATCGGGCGTGAACTGACGGAACAGATCGAGCAAACCCTTCATGTTCTGTGTCCTCCTGAATTAGTTGCGCTCGAGCTCGATGTCGATACCGAGCGAGCGAATTTCCTTGACCAGCACGTTGAACGACTCCGGCATGCCGGCTTCGATCGAATGCTCCCCCTTGACGATGGACTCGTACACCTTGGTGCGGCCGTTCACGTCGTCGGACTTGACGGTGAGCATCTCCTGCAGGATGTAAGCAGCGCCATAGGCTTCGAGCGCCCAGACCTCCATCTCGCCGAAGCGCTGGCCACCGAACTGCGCCTTGCCACCCAGCGGCTGCTGCGTGACCAGGCTGTACGGGCCGGTCGAGCGTGCGTGCATCTTGTCGTCCACCAGGTGGTGCAGTTTCAGCACGTGCATGTAGCCCACGGTGACGGGCCGCTCGAAGGCGTCTCCGGTACGGCCGTCGTGCAGCGTGGCCTGCGTGCGCGTGGCGGTCAGGCCCTTGGCCTTGGCCACGTCGTCGGGGTAGGCGAGCTTGAGCATGCCGCGGATTTCTTCTTCCGCCGCACCGTCGAACACCGGCGTTGCGAACGGCACGCCCCGGGTCAGGTTGCCGGCCATCTCCAGGATTTCAGCGTCGCTCAAGTGATCGAGCCGCTCCGTCTTGCCGCCGCTCTTGTTGTAGAGCTCGTCGAGGAAGCTGCGCAGTTCCTGAACCTTGATTTCTTGCGCGAGCATGTCGTTGATGCGCTGGCCGATGCCCTTGCCGGCCCAGCCCAGGTGCACTTCCAGCACCTGGCCGACGTTCATGCGTGACGGCACGCCCAACGGATTGAGCACGATGTCGCACGGCGTGCCGTCGGTCATGTAGGGCATGTCTTCGACCGGAACGATCTTCGACACGACGCCCTTGTTGCCGTGCCGGCCGGCCATCTTGTCGCCAGGCTGCAAGCGGCGTTTCACGGCCAGGTACACCTTCACCATCTTCAACACGCCGGCGGGCAGCTCGTCGCCCTGCGTCAGTTTCTTGCGCTTCTCTTCGAATGCGAGGTCGAAGCTGTGGCGCGTCTGGTCGAGCGAGTTCTTGATGCTCTCCAGTTGGCCGGCCACGTCTTCATCGGCAGGGCGAATATCGAACCAGTGGTACTTCTCGACGCTGACCAGGTACTCCTTGTCGATGAGCGCACCCTTGGCGATGCGGTTCGGCCCACCGTTGGCGGGCTTGCCGACGAGCAGTTTTTCGATGCGGTCGAACGCGTCGGCTTCGACGATGCGCAACTGGTCGTTCAAGTCGAGCCGATAGCGCTTGAGTTCGTCATCGATGATCTGCTGCGCGCGCTTGTCGCGCACGATGCCTTCGCGGGTGAAGACCTGCACGTCGATCACCGTGCCGTTCGTTCCCTGGCTGACGCGCAGCGACGTGTCTTTCACGTCGGACGCTTTTTCGCCGAAGATCGCGCGAAGCAGTTTCTCTTCCGGCGTCAGTGTCGTTTCGCCCTTGGGCGTGACCTTGCCCACCAACGTGTCGCCGGGGTTGACTTCGGCACCGACGTAAACGATGCCCGACTCGTCGAGACGCGCGAGTTGCTGCTCCGACAGGTTGGGAATGTCGCGCGTGATTTCCTCCGAGCCGAGCTTGGTGTCGCGCGCCATCACGACCAGCTCTTCGATGTGGATCGACGTGTATCGGTCTTCCGCGACGACACGCTCCGAGATCAGGATCGAGTCTTCGAAGTTGTAGCCGTTCCACGGCATGAAGGCGACCAGCATGTTCTGGCCGAGCGCGAGTTCGCCGAGATCGGTGGAGGCACCGTCGGCGATGATGTCTTCGCCCTCAACGCGATCGCCACGCTTGACGATCGGGCGCTGGTGAATGCTCGTGTTCTGGTTCGAACGGTGGTACTTGATGAGGTTGTAGATGTCCACGCCCACTTCGCCGGCCACCGTCTCGCTGTCGTTGACGCGAATCACGATGCGGTTCGTGTCGACATAGTCGACCACGCCGCCGCGCCGCGCCGCGACCACGGTGCCCGAGTCTTTGGCGGCGACACGTTCGACACCGGTTCCGACCAGGGCCTTTTCCGGGCGCAGGATCGGCACGGCCTGGCGCTGCATGTTCGCGCCCATCAGCGCGCGGTTCGCATCGTCGTGCTCGAGGAACGGCACGAGCGAGGCCGCCACGGAGACGATCTGCGTCGGCGCCACGTCCATGTACTGGATGCGCTCGGCCGACGTGAGAATCGATTCGCCGTTGTCGCGCGCGCTCACCAGTTCGTCGATCAGCTTGCCGTCTTTGTCCAGCGTCGCGCTGGCCTGGGCGATCACGTACTTGCCCTCTTCGATGGCCGACAGGTAGTCGATCTGGTTCGTCACCTTGCCATCAGCGACTCGGCGGTACGGCGTTTCCAGGAAACCGTATTCGTTGAGCTGCGCGTACAGCGCCAACGAATTGATCAGGCCGATGTTCGGGCCTTCCGGCGTTTCGATCGGGCACACCCGCCCGTAGTGCGTGGG
>JANOLA010000357.1:0-8696 GCA_031419535.1 Burkholderiales bacterium
TTCTGAAGGAGGCGATGCTGACGACGATGCGCCTGACCGCGATGGTGGTCTTCATCCTCATCGGCTCGCGCACGTTCTCGCTCGTTTTCCAGGGCGTGGACGGCGGCATCTGGATCGAGCACATGCTGGCCGGCCTGCCGGGCGGTCAGCTGGGCTTTCTGATCGCCGTCAACATCTTCATCTTCTTCCTCGCGTTCTTCCTCGACTTCTTCGAGATCGCCTTCATCATCATCCCGTTCCTCGCGCCGGTGGCGGCCAAGCTGGGCATTGACCTCGTCTGGTTCGGCGTGATGATCTGCGTGAACATGCAAACCAGCTTCATGCATCCGCCGTTCGGCTTTGCGCTGTTCTACCTGCGCGGCATTGCCGACACCTTGTTCAAGAATGGTGCGATCCCGCGCAAGGTCGAGTCCAGCGACATCTACATGGGCGCGATCCCGTGGATCTTCATTCAGCTCTTGCTGGTGGCGATCGTCATCTTCTTCCCGCAGACGGTGACCATCTTCCTCGACAAGGAAAAGGTGCTCGACCTCGACAAGGCGAGCCAGCAGATCGAGCAGATGGGTGGCGGGCGAACCCGCCCGGACGCTCCCGCGCCGGACCCCAACCTCGGCCTGCCCACGCCCGACAAAGCCAGCGGCTCGACCGATGGCGCCTCAGCCCCGGCTGCGGCGGAAGACCCGATGGAAGCCGTGAAGCGCGCGCTGGAACAGGACAAAGCGAAGCAGTAGCGCTGGCCACGCGACGCGATGAAAAAAGGGCTGCGATTGACGCAGCCCTTCTTGTTTGCCCGCGCGCCGTTGGCACGCTTGCGTGCGGCCCGGGGGCCGCACGGCACGACGTTGGCTTACAGCTTGGCGCTTTGCATGTAGTCGTCGAAGCCCGCTTCCGTGAAGCGGAACCACAGATTCACATCGCGGCGGAACGTGGCGTAGTCTTCGTAGACCTTCTTCCATGCCGGGTTGCTGGCCGAGAGCTCGCTGTACAGCGCCATCGATTCCTTGAACGCCGCGTCGAGGAAATCCTTGGGGAAGCGGAACAGCTTGGTGCCACCGGCGACGAGCCTCTTCAGCGCAGCGGAGTTTCTGCCGTCGTATTTGGCTTGCATGTCGGTGTGGGCATACGCCGCTGCCGCTTCGATGATCGCCCTGTACTCGCTGGACAAGCCCTCGTAAGCCTTGATGTTCACGTGCAGGTCGAGTTGCGGACCGCCTTCCCAGTAACCCGGATAGGCGTAGTGCTGGGCCACCTTGTGAAAGCCCAGCTTCTCGTCGTCGTACGGGCCCACCCACTCGGCGGCGTCGATCGTGCCCTTTTCCAGAGCGGCGTAAATTTCGCCGCCGGGAATGTTGGCGGCCACGCCGCCCAGGCGCTCATAGACCCTGCCGCTGAAGCCGCCGGTGCGGAACTTCACGCCCTTCACGTCGGCCACCGACTTGATTTCCTTGCGCCACCAGCCGCCCATTTGCGCGCCGGTATTTCCCATCGGGAAGCTGATGATGTTGTAGGGACGATAGAACTCGCGCATCAGCTTCAGGCCGTTGCCTTCGTACATCCAGGCCGTCATCTGCCGGCTGTTCAGGCCGAAGGGGATGGCGCAGCCCAGCGCAAACGTCGGGTCCTTGCCGAAGTAGTAGTAGGGGGCGGTACTGGCCATCTCAACCGTGGCGTTCTGGATGGCGTCCACCGTGCCGAACGCCGGCACGATTTCACCGGCCGCGTGGGTGGAGATCACGAACTTGCCGCCCGTCATGTCGCTGACATGCTTGGCGAATACGTCGGACACGCCGAACAGCGTGTCGAGGGACTTCGGAAAGCTCGACGTGAGGCGCCAGCGCAGGTTGGCCTGCGCATGCACGATGGCAGGCGCCATGCCGGCCGCCAGCACGCCCGCGAGGCCGGTCTGGCGAATGAAGGAACGACGTTCCAAAGTCATGCTCAATCTCCTGTGAAAAACAATTGAAAGACGGGATACCAACGCAACGCGGCGAATTCTAGAAGTAGGGGACAACCCGAACGCCCGGTGTTTACCCGTGCGCGGGGGTGGGGCGCGACGCCTCGCGCGCTTGGCCGACCGTGGATGCTACTGCCCCGCGATTTTCATGCGCTCGATCAGGATCGAGCCGACGCTTTTTGATCCCTGGTTGTACACGTCCGCGCCCACGGCGGCGACGTGTCTGAACATCTCGCGCAGATTGCCGGCGATCGTGATCTCGTCCACCGGGTACTGGATCTGCCCGCCTTCGACCCAGAAACCCGCCGCGCCGCGCGAATAGTCGCCCGTCACGTAGTTGACGCCCTGCCCCATCAGCTCGATCACAAAGAGGCCCCGGCCGAGCTTGCGCAGCATCGCCGGCAGGTCGTCGCCCGGTTTGGTGAGCCGGCTTGTCAGCGTGAGGTTTTGCGAACCGCCCGCATTTCCCGTGGTTCGCAGCCCGAGCTTGCGCGCCGAGTAGGTGGACAGGAAGTAGCCCTGCACCACGCCTTCGCGCAGCACGTCGCGCGGCCGCGTGATCACGCCTTCATCGTCGAACGGCACGCTGCCCTTGCCGCGCGGCTGGTGCGGCTCTTCGCGAATGTCGATGTGCTTGCTTAGCACCTGCTGGCCCAGGCTGTCGAGCAGGAAGCTCGACTTGCGGTAGAGCGCGCCGCCACTCGTGGCCTGCACATAGGCACCGAGCAGGCCCGCAGCCAGCGTCGACTCGAACAGCACCGGCACATCGCAGGTGGGCATGCGCCGCGAGTTCAATCGCGACAGCGCGCGCTGCGCGGCGTAGCGGCCCACCGCTTCGGGCGCGGCCAGTTCGCGGTGCGAGCGCATCGACGAATACCACGCGTCGCGCTGCATGTCGGCGCGCTTGCCCGGCAACGATGCAATCGGCGCGACCGACAGCGAATGGCGCGAGCTCGCGTAACCGCCTCGAAAGCCGCGGCTGTTGCCGGAAAAGAAGTGTGACTGCTGGGCCGAGACGCCCGCGCCTTCGGAATTGGTGATGCGCTTGTCGGTCGCCAGCGCCGCGCCTTCGCAGCGCAGTGCGAGGTCGCGCGCGTCTTCGGCGTGGATGTCCCAGGGGTGGAACAAGTCGAGGTCGCGTTTTGCCGCATCGCCCAAGGCCAGGTCCTGCGCGTCGGGCAGGCCGGCGGCCACGTCTTCGGCGGTGAAACGCGCGATGTCGTGCGCCGCGCGCACCGTCTGTTCGAGCGCGGCACGGGAAAAATCGGAGGTGCTGGCGTTGCCGCGGCGCTGGCCCACGTACACCGTGACGCTCAGCGACTTGTCGCGGTTGCGCTCGACGTTTTCCACCTCGCCCTTGCGCACCGAGACCGACAGGCCCACGCCTTCGGACACCTCGGCCGCGGCGTCGCTCGCGCCGATAGCCTTCGCGAAAGCGAGGGCGTCTGCTACGAGTTGCTGGAACTGCTCACGCCGGTAGGCGAAGCCCTGGTTGTTGTCGATCGCGCTCGTCTGGGTGTCTGACATGAATGCGGCTAGATGTTGCACAGTGGCACAAGTGGCCGCGGCTATCATAACGAGCAGCATGAGTGAACCCGCAATTTCCATCGAAACGTCGGCCGAGGCTTTAAGCAAAACCCGGCGCAAACAGGCGTCGCACGACCTGCAAGCGCTGGGTGTCGCGCTGGTCGAACTGTCGGAAGAGCGCTTGAAACAGCTCGAGATGCCCGAGCGTGTGCTCGACGCGCTGCTCGCCTACAAAGTGACGCGCAGCCACGAAGGCCGGCGGCGCCAGATGCAGTACGTCGGCAAACTGATGCGCGGCGTGGATGTGGAGCTGCTGCGCGAAGCGGTGGCGACAGATCAGATCGGCCGCACCCGCGAATCGCTGGCGCTGCACCAGGCCGAGCGCTGGCGCGCCGAGTTGCTGGCCGACGATGAAGCGCTGACGCGCTTTGCCGCCGCGCACGCCGGCGCCGACGTGCAGCAACTGCGCGCCGTGATTCGCAACGCCCGCAAAGACGCCGCGTTGGTTCCCGAAAAGCGCAGCGGGCGCTATTTCCGCGAGCTGTTCCGGATCGTGAAGGAGCACAGCAAAACATCATGAGTGAACTCGACTCGGTGAAGATCGGCCTGGTCTCGATCAGCGACCGCGCCTCGAGCGGCATCTACGAAGACCAAGGCATTCCGGCGATGAAAGCCTGGCTGGAACGCGCGCTGCGCAACCCGCTCACGTTCGAGACGCGCCTCGTCCCCGACGAGCAGGTGCAGATCGAAGAGGCGCTGCGCGTGCTTGCCGACAAGGAACGTTGCAGCCTGATCCTCACCACCGGCGGCACCGGCCCCGCGCTGCGCGACGTGACGCCCGAGGCGACGCTGAACGTCGCGACCAAGGTGCTGCCCGGGTTCGGCGAGCAGATGCGCCAGATCAGCCTGAACTTCGTCGCCACCGCGATCCTGTCGCGCCAGGTGGCCGTTGTGCGCGACAAGTCGCTCATCGTCAACCTCCCGGGTCAGCCGAAGGCGATTGCGCAGACGCTGGAAGGCCTGCCGAAGCACACACCGCCGGTGCACGGCATCTTTGCCGCCGTGCCCTATTGCGTTGACCTGATCGGCGGGCCTTACCTCGAGACCGATGCTGCCGTGTGCCGCGCGTTCCGGCCGGCATCGGCGATTCGCCAAACCGGGCCGTGAAACGCGCCCACTGGCCGGCCGTTCAGGCGGCGCCGGCCACCATCGCCAGCGCGCACGCCGCCGCGCTGGCCCAGGCCCACTGGAAGTTGTAGCCGCCCAGCCAGCCGGTCACGTCGACCACTTCGCCGATGAAGTAGAGGCCTTGGCGGCGCCGGCTCTCCAGCGTTTGTGAGCTCAGCTCGCGTGTGTCCACGCCGCCGGCGGTGACCTCGGCCTTGCGGTAGCCCTCGCTGCCGCTCGGCGTGAGCCGCCAATCCTTCAGGCTTTCGCCGATGCGGCGCAGGTCGCGGTCGCGCTGCTGGGACATCGGCGTCGCGGTGATCGCTGCATCGGCGTGCAACCAAGCCTGCACCAGACGCGCCGGCACGATGCTGGCGAGTTCATTGCCGAGTTGGCGCTGCGACGTCGCCTTGGCTTGCAGCAGCGCCTGAGCCACGTCCAGGCCGGGCGCCAGGTCGATGCCCAGTGCCTGCCCTTCGCGCCAGTAGCTCGAAATCTGCAGAATCGCCGGGCCGCTCAGGCCGCGGTGCGTGAACAGCATGTCCTCGATGAATGCACCGCGCGCTTTGCCCTCGCCGGTCTCTACCGCCACTTCGAGGCTCAGGCCGGCGAGCCCTGAATAGCGTGCCCAATCTTCGGGCGCGAACGTCAGCGGCACGAGCGCGGGGCGTGTGGGCACGATGGCGTGCCCGAACTGGCGTGCGATGGCATAGCCGAAGTCGCTCGCGCCGATTTTGGGGATCGACAGGCCGCCGGTGGCGATGACGATTCGTTTCGCCGCGAAGGCACCTCGATCGGTGTCGAGGTGAAAGCCGTCCGTCTCGCCCGGGCCTGTGTCGCGCAGCGCCTTCACCTGGCACGGCTGGATTCGGACCACGCCGCCGGCGTCGCATTCGGCGAGCAGCATAGCGATGATCTGCTCGCTCGACCCGTCGCAAAACAACTGGCCGCGGTGTTTTTCGTGCCACGCGATGCCATGGCGCTGCACCAGTTCCAGAAAGTCTTGCGGCGTGTAGCGCGCCAGCGCGGAACGGCAGAAATTCGGGTTGTCGGAGAGGAAGTTCGCTGGTCCGACGGCAAGATTGGTGAAGTTGCAGCGCCCGCCCCCCGAGATGCGAATCTTCTCGGCCAGCTTGGCCGCATGCTCGATCAACACGACTCGCAGCCCGCCCTGGCCGGCGAGCGCCGCGCACATCAGGCCGGCGGCGCCGGCGCCGATGACCGCGACATCGAATGTGTGCAACGCGATCAGGGCCTGTTCAGGCCCTACTTCACCAGGCGGCTCAGGCGCTCGGCGTCGAAATGCTCGCCCTTTTGCGCGTCTTCGGGCACGCAGTCGCTGGAGCGGAATTGCGCCGATCGCACCGAGAGCTTTTCGATCGCCTGCCACAGCATCGCGATCTGGTGCTCATGGCCAGCGGCGTTGTCGATCAAGCCCTTCATCGCCTGCGCCACAGGGTCGTCGCCTTGCGTGATGCCGTAGGCCGAGAACCCCATCTTCGCCGCGGCCTCTTCGCGTTTCGTGTCGCCCTCGGCCTGGATGATGCGTGCCGGGTTGCCCACCGCCGTGGCTCCCGGCGGCACGGGTTTGAGCACCACGGCGCTCGCGCCGACACGCGCGCCGTCGCCCACCGTGAACCCGCCCAGCACCTGCGAATTGGCGCTGATGATCACACCGCGCCCGAGCGTCGGATGGCGTTTCGCGCCCTTCACGAGCGAGGTGCCGCCGAGCGTGGCGCCCTGGTAGATGGTGCAGTCATCGCCGACCTCGGCCGTCTCGCCGATCACGACCCCCATGCCGTGGTCGATGAAGACACGCCGGCCGATCGTCGCGCCCGGGTGGATTTCGATGCCGGAGAAGAAGCGCCCGAGGTGCGAGACGAAGCGCCCGAGCCAGAACCATTGGCGCGTCCACAGAGCGTGGGCCAACCGGTGAAAGACGATGGCGTGCAGGCCCGGGTAACAGGTGAGCACCTCCCACTTCGAGCGCGCCGCTGGGTCGCGTTCGCGGATGCAGGCGATGTCTTCTTGAATTCGCGCGAACATGGTGGTGACGATGGTGATTGGTGTGGGTAGGTGTCGCCTGTTCTCGGCGCCAGTTTAGTCGGCGTCGCGCCGACCCCACCGCCAGCGCGCCGATCGCAAACGTGGCAGGCAGATCAACGCGCGGCTGCCTTGGCCGCCGCCTTCGCCACCGCCTTGGCAATCCCGCGCAGGATGTGCACCTCCTCCTGCGTCAACTGGGCGCGGTTGATCAGCCGGTTCAGGCGCGGCAGCAGTTTCTTCGGCGCGGCCGCGTCGTGAAAGCCGATGTGCTCGAGCACCTCGCGCCAGTGCTCGATCAGCCCTTGCACCGCCACCGCATCGGCCAGCGCCGCGACGCTGGTGCGCGGCACCACGTCGAAACCACCGAGCGCCTGGCGCCAGTCGTAGGCGATCAGTTGAACCGCCTGCGACAGGTTCAGCGAGCCGTAGTCGGGGCGCGTCGGGATGCTCAGGCAGGCGTGGCAGCGGTAGACGTCGTCGTTGCTCATGCCGAAGCGCTCGGAGCCGAACACGAAGGCGACGCGGTGCGGCGTGTCTTTCATGGTCGCGAACAGCTCGCGCGGCGCGTGGGTCGGCGGGCCGAAATCGCGCGGTGTCATCGCGGTCGCACAGACATAGGTGATGCCTTCCAACGCCTGCGTCATATCCTGCACAACGCGTGCGCCAGCGAGCACGTCGGTCGCGCCGCTGGCCAGCGCGATCGCTTCCGCCTTGAGCTGCACGTTGGCATCGCGCGGCGCCACCAGCACGAGGTCGGTAAAGCCCATCACTTTCAGCGCTCGCGCCGCGGCACCCACGTTGCCCGCGTGGCTGGTACCGATCAGGATGAAGCGCGTGTCGTCGTGGCCGGGCATGCAGGGGAAACGTCTGTGGCCTGGGTGGGGGCGGATAAAATGGCGCATTATCCGCAGCCGCTCCGTCCAGAGCAGCCGCCCGCCACGGCAGCTTGCCGTGCCGCTCTTTTCATCCGCCACCCAGCTCCCCACGGCCACGCCGCCCACCCATGACGCAAGCGCTTCACCCCATGCTCAACGTCGCTGTCAAGGCGGCACGAAGCGCAGGCACGATCATCAGCCGTGCGTCGATGGACCTGGATCGCATCGCGGTAAACACGAAGGGGCCTCGCGACTTCGTCACCGAGGTGGACCGCGCCGCCGAGGCCACGATCATCGAGACCTTGCTGGACGCCTACCCCGGCCACGCCATCCTCGCCGAGGAGTCGGGCCGCGCGCATGGCGCGAAGGACAGCGAATACGTCTGGATCATCGACCCGCTGGACGGCACGACGAACTTCCTGCACGGCTTGCCGATGTACTGCGTGTCGATCGCACTGTCGTTTCGCGGCCAGTTGCAGCAAGGCGTGGTCTACGACCCGGCGCGCAACGACTTGTTCATCGCGTCCAAGGGGCGCGGCGCCTTTCTCAACGACCGGCGTCTGCGCGTCTCCAAGCGCAACCGCATGGCTGACTCGCTGATCGGCACCGGCTTCCCGTTTCGCACAGGCGATGATTTCCGGCGCTACATGGACATGCTGGAACTGGTGATGCAGGCCAGCGCCGGCGTGCGCCCGCCGGGCTCGGCGGCGCTCGACCTGTGCCACGTGGCCGCGGGCGCGTACGACGGGTTTTTCGAATCGGGCTTGAGCCCCTGGGACATGGCGGCCGGCGCCTTGATGGTCACCGAGGCCGGTGGTTTGGTCGGCAACTTCACCGGCGAGAGCGACTTCCTGTACCAGCGCGAGGTGATCGCCGGCAACCCGAAAATCTATGGGCAACTGGTGCAGATGCTCGGGTCGTTTTCGCAGGTCGGCAAGGGCGACGCCGCGTTGCCTGCAGCGCTGGCGGACCCGCCGCCGATGACGCCCGAGCAAGCGCTGGCCGCCAGGGCATCCTCGGGTGTCATCTCCGGCGGTCTTGCTGACCCGGCGGGCAACGCGGCATCGTCCTTGCCGACCTGCGAAAACGACCCGAGCATCTGCACCAGTTGCCCATAGATTTTCGGG
>JANOLA010000358.1:0-4906 GCA_031419535.1 Burkholderiales bacterium
ATGGACCATGATGTCCTCGCGTCAGAGTCTGGAAACTCGCGCGCGGCGCAAGCGCGGCGAGAGTGACTGGACCCGGCGAGGCGCAGCGTGTCAGTGCACGCTGGCGACCTGCCGGCTAGGCGAGGAGGGCTCGGGGCGGACGCTCGGGTCCGTCGGGAATGAAAACGTCGATCGTGGGCACCAAGGCAATGAACACCGCTTTGCCCAGTGGCGGCACTGCGAGATCCAGCACCGTAGTCAGAATCGCGGCGGCTGAGCAGCACGACGCACAGACGCTGCATTTCTGCTTGTCGGCCTGGACAAACTTTGCGGGCGTCGCGGAACGATCCTCATCGGCCTGCGCCATCGCCTGGTGATGCATCTGCGCGCTTGAAGCGTCGCGACCGTGGTCGGAGTGCACAGCCGCTGGCTCCGAGTGCCCGTGGGCGGCTGTCTGACCGTCGTGGTGACCGGGGCCGCAAAATGCCATGGTCGCCGCGGCAGCACCCTGCGCGGGAACCGCCAGAACCAGCAACCAGATCAGCAGCATTCGGACGAACAAGCCCATACCTCCAATTTACCGCAGCGCGTCCTGGCCGTTGCCGGGCAACGCAATATCCCCCGCTGCCACATGTGCACTACGCCGCCAATGTAATGAGCCAGTACGGACGGCAGACCGACGCGAAGATGACAAAACTGTAATGTGCTGAAAGCTTGCAGCTGTGAAACCCTTCGGCATAAGTGGGCGTGCCATCGCGGGTTGCCGAGTGCGGGAGTGTGAAGCTGTGGCCGACGTTCAGCGATTTGTCGATAGCACTACTCCGATGGACGTAACGCCATCTTCAGAGCGTGCCACCGGATGGCCTGCGTGCATGCGGGCAACGGCTGCGACGATCGACAGACCGAGGCCATGGTGCTCGTCGGCGTGCGTTCGAGCACCGTCCCCTCGAAAGAACCGATCGAACAGCCTCGGCAGATGATCCGCAGCGATGGTCTGGCCTCGGTTGACGACGACGATGCTTGCTCGAGCTTGGCTCAACTCGGCAATCTCGATGCGAATCGTCGAGCCTGGGGTCGCGAAGCGCGTCGCGTTTCCAACGAGGTTTGAAAGTGCACGGCGTAGCAATGCCTCGTCGAACTCGCCGGATGCGTCGCCGATCACTTGCACGCTGAGCCCAGCTTCTTGCAAAGCGGCTTCGTGGTACTCGGCCACTGCCATGGCGGAGGATGCCAAGCTCGCCGTGGGCTCGCGGCGCGCCGTGGCGCCGCGATCGGCATGCGACAGGAAGAGCATGTCACGGACGATGCCTGCCATGCGACGAAGCTCTTCCAGATTGGAAGTGAGCACCTCACGCAATTCTTCGACAGTGCGGTGCTTGCGCAGCGTCAGCTCGGCGCTGCTGATCATCGTTGTGAGCGGCGTGCAGAGTTCGTGCGCCACGTCGGCGTTGAAGGCCTCCAGTTGCTTATAGGTTTGAGCCAGTCGCCCCAGCATGGCGTTGAACTGTTCGACAAGAGGCTGAAGTTCGTCCGGTTGCGCCGAGCCATCCAGGCGCCTGTGAATCGTGTCGGCAACCAGCCCACGTGTTTGCTCGACCAAGTCTCGGACCGGGGCCAAACCGCGTCGCACGAGCGCAAACCCACCCAGCGACACCGCCAAAGTTCCGATCGCCGCCGCCGCGAGGAGCGTGAGCAATAGACCGAGCAGCAGTTGCTGGTCCGAACGAGTGTCGAAGCTCAGCGTTGCAGTGATCAATCCGCCGTCAACGAGCGCGAAGGGCATTTCGAAGGTCGTGGCGCGCGCACCGGGCGACTGCACGCGATGACTGGACGCGTACATCGGTGGACCTGAGCGCGCCCTCAGCGTGAGTGCCAAGTCCTCGTGGCCGAGGAGGAAATCGTCGAGCCGATGCTTCAATTCAGCCAGGTTGCGATCGGCTGCGGCCTCGTCGAGAAAATGCCGAATCAAGGACTGTTTCTGCTTCAGCGTATCGGACTGGCGCGCCGACAGGCTCGTTGCCGTGGTGGCGTAGACCACGGCGCAGACGGCGCCCAGGCCAGCGAAAGTCTGAAGGGCAAGCCACCACGATAGTCGACGCCCCAGCCCGCCCGAGCGATGCCTCACGGCTGGCGATCCTCGAGGACGTACCCCATTCCGCGCACGGTGTGCAGGAGCTCTCGTTCGAACGGCACGTCGAGCTTGCTTCGCAACCGCCGGATGGCCACTTCAACCACATTGGTCTCGCTGTCGAAATTCATGTCCCAGACCTGGGCCGCCAGTTCGGTGCGTGAAAGCACTTCCCCCTGGCGCCGCAGCAGCAGCGCTAACAGGTTGAATTCCTTCGCGGTCAAATCGAGCCGCTGACCTGCGCGCGTGGTCTTGCGGCGAAGCAAGTCCATTTCCAGATCGGCCAGGCACAGCACGGTTGGTTCGATCGAGGTGTGGCGGGCTGGTATGGCCCTGCGCAGCAGGACCTGAATGCGCGCTGTCAGTTCGGAGAAAGCAAAGGGCTTGATCAGGTAGTCGTCAGCGCCCCCTTGCAGGCCACGCACCCGGTCTTCGACAGAGGCTCGGGCGGTAAGCATCAACACCGGCGTCTGTTTGCTTTGGCGCAACGCAGCCAACAGGCCGAGGCCGTCGATCCCCGGGAGCATGCCGTCGAGCACCAGGAGGTCGTACTCGCCCTCCATCACCAGATGGAGCCCGTCCACGCCATTGTGGGCCAGATCGACGACGTAGCCTTCTTCTGTCAGGCCTTTGTGCAAGTACTCGGCGAGCTTGATTTCGTCTTCAATTACCAGGAGCTTCATGTGCTCCATTGTTCCGCACCTGACCCGCAGTCGGGTGACGATTGTTGGCGGGCCTGGATCAACGGCGCTTGGCGACGATCATTGGGATTCCGCTGAGTTGTGCCTTCGCCTCTCCGTCATTGGCCGTCCTGATTAGTGACATACCCAGGCATGTCGCTAATCAGGTGACCTTTGAGCGATCGATGCGCGGCTTGCTGTTGGCCGCCCCGGCACCGGCTCGGAAGTGATGAGCCGAATCGCCGCGCCGATGGTCGTCGGAATGATTTCGTCGACAGTGCTGACGCTGGGTGTGATTCCGGCGCTCTATGCACTGATCAAACAGTGGCACCTGCGGCGCGTTTCGCGAAACGCGCCGGCGTTGCCCTTGAGCGTGGCGGTCGCCACGGGCGAGGCGCAATGACGCCCGCCGTTTCACAGCACTTTGTCAACTTTGGAGTAGCACCATGAACGTCAATCTGAAATCGTCGCGACGCGTCGCATCGCTGTTGCTGCTGAGCCTTGTATTGGCCGGCTGCGCCTCGGGCCCGGCCGCACCCTCGCCTGAGTTGCTGCAGCGCATCGAAGCCGCGCGCACGCGTGCCGACCACGAGGCAATGGCCACCTACTACGACCGGGAAGCCGCTGCGGCCCGCGCGATTGCGGAGAACCATCGCAAGTCACCGCGTTTGCAGCTCTGCCCTTTCTTGCCTTCACCTCATCCGAGGAGGTGCACGTTTTCAAGACCGGGGGATGCCTGAGCGCTTCGGCAGTTGCCATACGGCGACGGTCGACGGCTACGTGCTCGAGGGACACGTCCCGGCCACCGAAGTGAAGCGCTTGCTGGTAGCGGGAGCCAAAGCGATCGGCCTGGCGGTTCCGAGCATGCCGGTCGGCTCACCGGGCATGGAACTGGGTGCACGCAAGGACCCGTATCAAGTTCTGCTGATCGACCTCTCGGGCGGAGCAAGCGTCTATGCGAGCTATCCAAAGTAAGTTCAGGAGTGCGATTCAGGTGCTGCAAGAAGGCGATCGCGCCGAAGCTGCTCGAAGCGTAGCGGTCTGCGGCAGCGCTGCGCTGGCGATGTAGACGCTGCCCAGCAGCAGTTCTTCCACGTCGAGCGGCCCGAGGCTTGCGGCGAGCCCGTCCCATGGCGCATCCAGGCCCTGGAGCGAAGTGACGGAGTGCAGCGCCGCAGCCCACACGAACAGGTTGACCGGAATCCCCCATGGCCCGGCCCACTTCAGGCCAGACGCAACGACGCGCGCGCCGGGTTTGAGGTGTCGCATCACATTGGCCACGGCCTCGGGGAGACGCAGGATGTCATGCGTGAAATGGAACAGGGCCGCGTCCGCCAGGACCGGTATCTCGGCCGCCTCGACCGGCGCACGCAGCAGCGTCACATTGTTCCAGTGCCTGCGCGCAACCCTGCGCTGCGCGCCCCCGATCATTTCGGGGCTCTGTTCGATGCCGATGACCCTGCCGCGCGCGCCGACGCCGCGTCGCAGCAACGCCAAGCTGAGCCCGGTGCCGCAACCCGCGTCCAGCACGACGCTGCCGCGCTGCAGCGCCAGGCGCGAGATGGCCCGGCGCCGGATCCATTCGAACGGCACCAACTCCAGGTCGTAGATGCCGGCGCGCTCGCGGTACTGTGCGAGTGCCGCGGATCGATTGGGTGTCTGTCGTGCCTTGCCGGGTCGGTTCACGAGACTGTCTCCAAACTGCGCGGCTCATTGTGTGCCCACCTGGCGGCCTGGGCCCGACGCTGGCTTGATCTCGCACAAGCTGCCGGCGCGGGAAGACGCGATGCCGATTTTGGCTTGGCCTGCCGGCCGACCCGGTCGTGGTAGCGTTCTTGGACAGAGGCGGCGAGGCGCAAGGCACAGCGCGCCGGCGCAACCCGCTTGGACGAAGCACAACAACCCATGCAAACCTTGAGCGGAGTGGACGGCGCGTTCCTGCATCTGGAGACGCCGCAGACACCGATGCACGTGGCGTCGCTGCACCTGTTCGACTTGGCCGAAGGCGATGCGGGCGACTTCCACGCCAACATCCAACGCCAGATGCGCATGCGCCTGCATCTCGCGCCGGTGTTCACGCGCAAGCTGGCGTCGATGCCGCTGCAGTTCGCCAATCCGG
>JANOLA010000359.1:0-1645 GCA_031419535.1 Burkholderiales bacterium
GGAGGCTGGCCCCCTACTTTCTCCAGGGCGGCCCGAGCTTCGTCGAAGCTGAAGTGCTCCCCTTGCTGCAGCAGATGGCTCATTTCCAGGTGGAAGCGCAGGCGCGGGGGCTCGATTGGCGCAAGATGCCCCGCCCGGATGTGAATCACTAGCGCGAACGCCGGTTGGTCGCCGATGCACGGGTCCAGCTTCTGCAGTTCATCGCGGACTGGTCGAGCCAGTCGTCAGCGATGAAGATCAGGTTCCGGGGTGCAGCGGACAGCCGCCAACCGCGAAGTTCAACGTCAGCTCTCGGCAACAGCTGACATTTAACGGCCCAATTTGAGCGTCAGCAGACAGTCTTATGCCGACGCTCGTCTACGCGAGTCGAGTGTCAGCAACGTCGCCATTGCCGACGCTCGGGTCCCGCAGTCCCGCCGCTCACGACGGTTCGGCTGTTGACTGTCATTCCCATGCGGTCCAAAACCTGCTTGCTGCAATCCGACTCCCGACCCTCCGTGGTTGGCCCCCGTCGAGCTCAGCGAACACAAGCGTCGAAGTTCGCAGACGTGGAGTGCGGGCTCGATCGAGCTTGCCCCGGTCAGCGGCAAGCCGAGCCACCGTCGGCGCCTGCATTTGTGTACACAGCACGACACAATCAGGTCAGCGTCAGTGAACCTCTGCCCGGAGCCCTCTATGGAAACCACAAAGGTCGGCATCCCCGAATTCCGCGCCGGACTGGCCGAGTACATCGCATCAGACAAACCAGTGGCCGTCACGCGGCACGGTCAGACGGTAGGCATCTTCATCCCGACTCCCGGGTCTTCACAGGCCGACTTGCTGGCGCTTCAGCAGGCCAGCGCCAGGCTGAAAGCAGTGATGCCTCTCGGCGAAGACGAGGTCGATGCGCTGGTGACGGACTTCCAGGCCGAGCGCAAAGCGGCCCCGCAGCGCAAGCGGCGATGAACCCGTGACGGCTCGCGCCATCGTGCTCGACGCCAACATCCTGGTGCGGGCGGTGCTCGGCACCCGCGTGCCGGAGCTGCTTGCCGCTCACGCTGCGCAAGCGACGTTTCTCGCACCCGACATCGCTTTCGACGAAGCGCGAGACTGCCCGCGGCACGCGCCCTGGCCGCCGTTCGAGTGAGCGAAGCGCATCGCGGCCTGGCGATGCCGCAACCGGCGGTGGACACGATCTCGGCGCAAGCGCCCTGGTCAAAGACGCGAGCTATGCATCGCCAGGTAGCGCCGGACATGGCGCGCGACGCGCGACCTTATCGTCCAAGGGGCAGGTACAGCGTCATGGGCGCATCCTGCAGGGACTTGAATCCGAAGTGCACATAGAAAGCCTTGGCCACATCGTCCTTCGCATCCACGAGCAACGCGTAGGCGGCAACTTGCTGTCGAGCCTTCAGGCAGCGATCCACAGCGCAGCCCAACAAGAGCTTGCCCAAGCCCAAGCCTCGCTGATCCGTTCGGCACGCGAGCCGGCCCATGCGAAAGCAGGGCACGGGGTATCGAGGCAACTTCTTGCGCTGCGCTTCGGCAAGACGCTGAGCGTCGACCTCTGCCGCGCTGAGCGTGTAGTAACCCAGGATGCGCTCGGGCTGTTCCGGCGCGGCAAGCACATAGACCGAGCTGACGCCGCGTCGGCGGTGCTGCTCGG